>NZ_RZQG01001146.1:0-1663 GCF_003998635.1 Mesorhizobium sp. M7D.F.Ca.US.004.03.1.1 | reverse complement strand
GATGTCGTAGGTTCTGCGGCCGAGCAGCAGGGCGAAGGGTTTGGAGAAGAGTTCATCCATTGCCACGCCCGCCACCTCGTCAAAGTAGTGGAAGGTCCAGCCGCCGAACTTAAAGCCGCCGACCGGGTCCTCTTCCGGACCGCCGGGCGCCTGCATGACGCCGTCGAGGCTGACGAATGTCGCAGCGATGATCTTTCTCATTCCAATCTCCCGTTTCTTCAACCCACGCCGTCGTGGCCGGACTTCAACCCAAGGACGGGCGACCGCCTACCGGTCCGACAGGACATGTGAAATTTTGGCAAGCCACCGTCATTTGCGAGGTCCGGTGCGCGGTCTGGCGTCGAGACTTTTCGACGAGAACCAGACATCGCCGAAGATGGCGGTGGCGGTGCGGTCCGGCGCCTTGTCCTGCACCAGCCAGATCGAGCGGCTGCTCGCGGCCTGCTCGCGCGTCGGGATCGTCGCCGCAGGGTCGGCAATCGAGGCGCCGACACAGGGAATGAACCACGATCGCATGAACGGATCGCAGGCGAAGCCGTTTTCGGTGCGGGTCACCATCACCGCCAGCGGGACGCGCTCGGCCGGGCGCCAGGGAAAGATCATGCGGCCGCGTGGCCGCAACGCCTTCAGCCACCCAGCCGGCGGTGCAGCAACGCCCGCATTGACATAGATGATGTCGGATGCCGGCAACGGCGTCGTCACGGCATCGCCATGGACGACCGTTACATTGCCATAGGCTTCGAGATTTTGTCGCGCGAGATCGGCCAGCTTTTCGTCGAGTTCGAAAGCGGTGACGGTGCCGCTGGGCGACACCAGCCTGGCCAGCGCCGCGGTGTAGTAGCCGGTGCCGGCGCCGATATGGCAAACGGCTTCGCCGGGTTTTGGTGCGAGCTTTCCGATCCACATGGCGTGCAGGAACGGCTCGCCATTGTTGATGCCCTTGTCGTCGTCGAGCGCCACCAGCACGTTCTGGTAGATGTGGGCCGGATCGGCGCTCGGCGTCGTGACCTTGCCGTTGCCGGCGATGATCGTCCACGGTCCGGGACCGAGAAACGCTTCGCGCGGCACTTCGGCGAAAACCGTCTCCAGGCGCGGATCGGGCGAGGAGGCGTTGGCGGCCATCAGCCGCGCGTAGAATTTCCTGATGTCTTCGATCCGGGTCATGATGCCGGAGAACATAGCGCGGATTGCCGATTTGTCGCGAGGCTACCCTCTGCGCAGAGGGCAGCCGGCTCTCGGCGAGGCGGCGCTCAGCCGACCCCGAATATGGTATCGTAAAGCAGCTTGAAGTTAAGCACCAGGATGATCGCGGCAACCACCCAGGCAAGGGCTGCGACGCCGCGCGGAATGGCGAGGTTGCCCATCTTCTTCTTGTCTGAGACGAACTGTACCAGTGGGACGACCGCGAAGGGCAACTGCATCGACAGGATCACCTGGCTGAACACCAGCAACTGGCCGGTGCCCTTTTCGCCATAGAGCGCGGTGACGATCACCACCGGGACGATGGCGAGGCCGCGCGTCAGGAGCCGGCGTGCCCAGTTGGGAATGCGCAGGCGCAGGAAGCCTTCCATGATGATCTGGCCGGCAAGCGTTGCGGTCACCGTCGAGTTCAGGCCGGATGCCAGCAGAGCGACGGCGAACAGGATCGATGCGATGCTGAGGC
>NZ_RZQG01001145.1:0-1666 GCF_003998635.1 Mesorhizobium sp. M7D.F.Ca.US.004.03.1.1 | reverse complement strand
GTCAAGGCCCTGCGCCCGGGCGGCCGTCTGGTCGCCAACGCGGTGACGCTGGAGATGGAAACCTTGCTTCTTGCCCGCCATGTCTCGCTTGGCGGCGATCTCACCCGGATAAACATCTCCCGCGCGTCGCCGGTCGGCACGATGCAGGCATGGCGGCCGGCCATGCCTGTCACCCAATGGAGCTGGGTGAAGCCATGATGGTCGTGGGCATAGGCTGCCGAAAGGGCGTGAGCGTCGAGGATGTGCTTGCGGCGATCGAGACCGCGCTCGAAGCGCATGGCATGACGATGACGGCTCTTTCGGCACTGGCGACTGCCGCGCTCAAGAAGGATGAAGAAGCGATCTCTGCCGCTGGCCGCGTGCTGAGTCTTCCGGTCATCGTCGTCGATGACGCCACGCTTCAGGCCGCCTCGTCGGACACGCTCAGCCATTCCGACCTCTCGCAGGATGTTGCCGGCACGCCATCGGTTTCCGAGGCATCCGCCCTTGCCGTCGCCGGCAAAGGCGCCAGGCTGCTCGGCCCTCGCACGGTGCTCGGCCCGGTCACCTGCGCCATCGCCATCAGCGGAGATGCTCCATGACCGTTCATTTCATCGGCGCCGGTCCGGGTGCTGCCGACCTCATCACGCTGCGCGGCGCCAGGCTGCTGGCGAGCTGCCCAGTCTGCCTCCACGCCGGATCGATCGTCGCGCCCGAATTGCTGCAGCACTGCGCGCCGGGGACAAAACTGATCGACACCGCACCGATGTCGCTTGACGAAATCGAGGCCGCCTATCTCGAGGCCCACAAGGCGGGCCATGATGTCGCCCGCCTGCATTCCGGAGACCTGTCGGTGTGGAGCGCCGTTGCCGAACAGATCCGGCGGCTGGAAAAGCACGGCATTCCCTACACGCTGACGCCGGGCGTCCCCTCCTTCGCCGCTGCCGCCGCCGCACTTCGTCGCGAACTGACCATTCCGGAAGTCGCGCAAAGCCTGGTGCTGACCCGCATTTCCGGGCGCGCATCAAAAATGCCGCCCGGCGAAACGCTGGCCGGCTTCGGCCGCACCGGCGCCACGCTGGCCATTCATCTGGCCATCCACGCCATCGACCGCGTCGTCGCCGAACTGACACC
The DNA here is from genome assembly GCF_003998635.1 of Mesorhizobium sp. M7D.F.Ca.US.004.03.1.1. Taxonomy (NCBI): domain Bacteria; kingdom Pseudomonadati; phylum Pseudomonadota; class Alphaproteobacteria; order Hyphomicrobiales; family Phyllobacteriaceae; genus Mesorhizobium; species Mesorhizobium sp. M7D.F.Ca.US.004.03.1.1. The sequence continues at coordinate 553 of NZ_RZQG01001145.1, read as the reverse complement.
GCACTATGGCGGCGATTGCCCGGTGGCGATCGTCTTCCGCGCCTCCTGGCCAGACGAACGCGTATTGACCGGCACGCTGGCGACCATCGAAGCGCTGCTCGCCGCCGATCCGATGGAGCGCACGGCGATCATCTTCGTCGGCCGCTCGCTGGCGGCGGAAGGTTTTGGCGAGAGTTCATTGTACGACGCCCATTACCAACGGCGTTTTCGCGGACGGGACGGATTGTGAGCGGCAGCACCAAAAACACCGGCGAAAACGCCACGCTCGAACAGGCTTTGTCCCGGCTGAATTTCAAGCCGCGCCGCCTGGACCCGGGCCACGTCTGGCTGGCCGGCGCCGGCCCCGGCGACCCCGGCTGCCTGACCCTGGAAGTGTTGGCGGCGTTGGCCGAAGCGGATGCATTGGTCTACGACGCGCTGGTCTCATCGGATGTCGTCGCCGTTGCTGAAAATGCCGAGCTTTTCTTTGCCGGCAAGCGCGGCGGAAAACCGTCGATGAAGCAGGACGACATCACTGCATTGCTGGTGCGGCTGGCGCGGGACGGGGGCCAGC
>NZ_RZQG01001144.1:0-1667 GCF_003998635.1 Mesorhizobium sp. M7D.F.Ca.US.004.03.1.1 | reverse complement strand
CGGCCGGGACTTGACAACCATGCCATGGCCGAAATCGCCTATGGAGCACTGTCGGCCGTCGGGCCGCCGCGCTGGGACGAGGACGCCAAGGCAGTCGCGCGCGAAATACAGGTCAATGCCGGGCGCATGGCGAGCGACGAGCCGTTCATCGAAGAGCTGGAGCGCCTGATCGAGCCGCAGGCGGCGGAAGCGATCCTGCGCCGCGATCTGCCGCCCTCGCAGGTCAATTCGACCTCCGACGATTACACCGACATGAGCTGGCATACGCCGACGGCGCGCTTCTATGTCGCCCGCCCGGCGCTGCGTTCGGAAACCGGCTACCCCTATCCGTCATGGGTAATGAATGCGTTGGGCGGTATTCCCGCCACCATCGACCCGATGGTGGCCTGCGCCTCCCGCACGATCGCACTCGCCGCCCTTCGCCTGCTGGAAGACCAGACCGCCCGCGATGCGGCGATAAATGAATTCGTCGCCCGCACCGGAGGCGGAATCGGCGGCTCGAACTGGATCGCGCCGCTCTGTGACTACGAGCCGCCGATCAATTTCCGCTGGCCTGAATATGTCACCACCCCGCGCGGACGCGATTGGTGGATACCGAGCATTCCCCAAGCCAAATGACCGCTGATCTGATCACGAGGAGAACCCCATGACCGTCCATGACCGCATAGTTGCAGAACCGTTTTCGCTGCAGCGCCGCAACCCGGCCGGCGGCACCAAGCCGCTGACCGCCTGGGGCTTCGCCAACGAGACCGACGTCCTGACCGACGTCCTGCTCGGCTCACCCAATTTCCTGCGCCATCTGTCGACCAGTTCGCTGTCGCGAAAGCATCTGCGCGAGGCGCCCTGCAACGTCCAGATCGCGCAGGCGCAGCACAAGGACCTCGTCGCCGCCTACGAGCATTTCGGCGTCAACATCCACTGGCACGAGCCGACACCGGAATTGCCGATGCAAGTCTATTCCCGCGATTCCAGCGTCATGACGCCCTACGGCGCCTTCATCACCGCAATGGCCAATTGGTGGCGGCGCGGCGAGAACTACGCCGCGATCCGCACCTATGAAAAACTCGGCATCCCGATCTACGACATGGTCACGGCGGGTACGTTCGAGGGCGGCGATTTCAACGTCATCGAGGACGGCGTCGTGCTGATCGGCTGCGGCGGCGCCCGCACGCAGGAAGAAGGCGCCCGCCAGGTGCAGGCCTGGTTCGACAAGGAAGGCTGGGAAACCCGCATCGCCTTCATCGACGAATACTATGTCCATATCGACCTGATGGTGGTGCCGATCGCCGAGAAACTGACCGCTGTCTGCCTCGCCTGCGCCGAACCCGGCATCGTCGACTGGCTGAAGGGCAAGGGCCACGAGATCATCGACGTGCCGTTCCAGGATACGATGGCCCTCGGCTGCAACTTCATGTCGCTGGGCAAGGACCGGGTGATCGCGCCGACCTCCAGCCAGACGCTGATCGGTCAGCTCAAAGCCCGCGGTTTCGAGGTCGCGGCCGTCGACATGAGCGAGATTTCGAAGACCGGCGGCGGCATCCACTGCATGGCGCAAGCATTGAAGCGCGAACCGGCCTGAGGCGGCAAAACTCGTGCGGCAGGTCCAGGCGGTGTTCCTGGCCCGCCTTCAGCAACAAACCCGTCGCTGTGTCTTCAGCGCCCTTGTG
>NZ_RZQG01001143.1:0-1668 GCF_003998635.1 Mesorhizobium sp. M7D.F.Ca.US.004.03.1.1 | reverse complement strand
CCGCGGCGTCATGGGCATTGGCAGCCTTCCGTAACTCAACGGCATCGACGCAAGCCGGTTCCCTCGCCCCATCAAGCAAAAGCCCGCTCCGGTTAACCGCAGCGGGCCTTGGAGGAGGACAAGGGGTGGGACCCTCTCCTCTTGTTTCCACGGGGGGTGTGGACCGCGATTACTTTACAAAATTTCGAAACGAGCCGGATCACAAGCAGGTCCGCACACATCACAATCAGGTGCGCGACAGGCACCGACGCGGTCACGAGATTGCGATCGCCCCGAAGTCAATCGAGCGAGCAGCGCGGCTAGATCCGCCCAAGCACAACCAGCACGATGAGGATGAGCAGAACGAGCCCGAGACCACCGCCGCCATAATAACCGGTTCCGTAGAACGGACCGCCGCCAAGGCCGCTGAAGCCGCCAAGCAGCGCAATGATGAGGATAATGATGAGAATGGTTCCTAGGCTCATGGCTTTCCCGCTCCTGTAAGCGCTGATGCGCCGGTTTGAACATCGCGTTATTCGGATGTTGCTGGGGATGTGAACGCTTTCAGAGCATTAGCGTTCCGCCCGGCGAGCGATGCCCAACCGAGGTAACACGCAGAAAGCCCGCCAAGGATGGCGGGCTTTCCGATCGGCCGGAGGCCAGGAGAGTGCGGTCAAGCCTCACGGCTGGTTCGGCACTTCCGATCCGGCAGTCTTGATGTCAGCGGCGTGCGATGAGCAGGCAGAGCTGGCCGCCTGGCCATTCCGCAGGAAATCCGGAAACCTGCATCGCGCGGAAAGCTTGCCATCCGCTCGCAAATGCGGCCGGCGGCCCAGCCCGGTATTGCGGGTGGGCGCCCTGTTGTCAGACGATCCCGTAGAACAGCCTGTAGTGGACGCGTTTTATATAGTCCCGGTACTCCGGCGTGGCGGCCAGCAGCGCCTCTTCGCGCAGGATGCGATGCACCTGGAAGAAGGTGATCACGGCGTAGACGGCAAGATTGTAGAAAGAAAAGGCCGACAGCAGGAACAGGATATGGCCGGCAAGGTAGCCGGCATAGATCGGATGCCGCACAAGGCGGTAGGCGCCGCCGGTCATCACGCCGCGATTGCCCGGCAGAATGGCGAACGAACGGCCCAGCGATATCTTTCCCCAGATCACAAACCCCAACGCCAGGGCCTGCAGAGGCGCCGCGAAATAGACCGGAACGATAGCCACGCCCGGCTCCAGATCGATGAAGCCGACACCGAAACTGGCGATCACAGAGACAACCACCGTGAGCGGATTCCAGTCGCGAACCTGCGGCCGCCGCGACAGAAGCAGCCAGGTAAAGGTCAGGATCTCGGAAATCGCCAACAGCGCCACATTGATACGCGTCGGGTCGAGCATAAGGTGATACACGCCGCGGTAGACGAACAGTCCCGCAAAGGCTAGCGCGCAGATCCGAAAGAAGCCTTCCCGCAAATCAACCAGGATTTCGCGCTTTCGGACTGCGGACAAAATCCCGTCGTCTTTGATGCGCGAAAGGGTTTCGCTTTTTGATATGAGCAACGCAGGCACCCCAATGATCCCTCAGGGCGACCTTTGCATGCAACCATTGCCGGGCAGTTAATCAACAACCTCAGATCGGCATTAAAACGGGATCAACGCTACCGAAGGCATCCGAGCCGCCACCGCATCACGCGACAG
>NZ_RZQG01001142.1:0-1670 GCF_003998635.1 Mesorhizobium sp. M7D.F.Ca.US.004.03.1.1 | reverse complement strand
AGACAAGTGCGGCCCCCATCGTCACCGCCAGCGGCAGCGCCTGCAGCACCGCCGAAACGTTGGCGATCGGCAAATGGGCGAGGGCGACGAGAAAACTCACAGTGGCGCCGGCCTCGCTGATCACGCGCAAAGCCACCAGCGGCTGCAGCATCAAACCCGGGCGGGAGAGCGCGCCGCGCTGCCAGGCGAGCAAGCCGACGAAAAGCGAAGCGAAAGCCCCACGGATCAACATGACCTGCGCCATGTTCATCGATTGCGACGAGTATTTGGTGATGGCGTCGTTAAGGCAGAAGCCGGCCATCGCCACCATCATGAACAACGCGCCGCGAAGATTTGGAGACAGGGGCAAGACGATTACCGGTTCCGCTTTGCAGCAAGCCTGTAACAGCCGGGCATGAAACCGCAACAGCAAAGGGCTGGGCCACAGCCTTGTTTGTGGCCCAGAAGATCGCCTGCAATGGCGGCAGAACTTACTTCTTCGGCGTCAGCACCTCGGTGCCATTGCCTTCCTTGCCGGCGATCGTCCACAGACCATGCAGCGAGCCGTCGTCCATCATCTTGTAGACGACGAGGCCGATATCCTTGCCCATGACATAGCCGGCGGAGAAGGCGTCATCGTTGCGCATGCAGATGCCGTCGGAAGATGAGCCGCCCGTCTCCCAGTGGATCGTGCAGGTCGTTCCGCTGGTCAGCGCGATGGTCGCCTCGCCGCCATAGGGCGATCCATCGAAGTTGGTGCCGGCGACGGTATAGGTGCCGCCGATCGACTGGGCCGCCGCGGGCAGGGCGGCGAGGCCAAGCAATGCAAGAGAAAGAACGAGTTTGCGCATGGTGTATTCCCCCTGTGAGCGAAGATTCCGCCGCGGGGAAGGCTAGGCCGGAACGTGCTGGCCGTAAATCCGGCTGCGGTTCGCGAACAAGACTTTTTCTGGGGTGTGGTCCGAAACCGTCATGGCCCCTTGAGACTGCCAGCGATGGCGCCGACCAGCGGATCGTATTTCGACTTCAGGGCCGGCGGATAGTCGACCCAGACCGTGCGGATGACGCCGTCTTTCCCGAACAGGCGCCGCTGGTAAAAGATCTTCCCATCCTTCACGCCCGAAAGCACCACCCAGTCCTTTCCGGCCTTGCTGTAGGTCACCTCGTAACCTGGCTCCTTGCTGGCCTTCTCCGCCGCGACGAAGCCTTTTGGCGCATCGTCGTCGATGTTGAGGATACCCGAGCATGTTAGGCTGGCACCATCGGTGCTCAGCCACACCTGTCCGTCGCCATTGTCGGGCTCGGGCTGGCGCTCGGTGAAAACATCGTCGGGAAAGGTGCAGACGGTGCCGAAGCGCTCGTTCACATAGGTGAACGGCGCGGCAATTATGGTGCTGGCCGCGAGCGCAGCGAAAAACGTCCCGATTGAAAAGAGCCGCCGCATGTCTTGCCCCGAAGTCGATGACCGCCCGGCAATTGGACAGATCGGCGGGAAGGTCAGCCGCCGGTGACGCTCATATGGCGCGATACCGATGGGCGGCTGGTGCGGCGGTCGATGATGAAGTCATGGCCTTTCGGCTTGCGGCCGATCGCTTCGTCTATCGCTTCGGCGACCAGTTCGTTGCCTTCGGAGGCGCGCAAGGGCGAGCGCAGGTCGGCTGCGTCTTCCTGGCCGAGGCACATATATAGGG
>NZ_RZQG01001141.1:0-1671 GCF_003998635.1 Mesorhizobium sp. M7D.F.Ca.US.004.03.1.1 | reverse complement strand
CTACAAGGAGGCCGGCCTCGACGTGGAATTGCTTGACGGAAAAGGCAGTGGCTCGACTGTGCAAGCGGTCGGCGCTGGAGTGGATACCTTTGGGTTCGCAAGTCTCGACACGATGGCGCTTCTGGCCTCCAAGGGACAGCCGGTGGTCGCAGTGGCCGGCATAATCCAGAAGAGCCCAAATGCGCTGATCTCGCTTGAGGGAAACGCAGTCTCAAAACCCGCGGATCTCGTCGGAAGGAAGGTCGGTCTGGTTCCCGACGGCGCCGCGGCGCGGCTGTTTCCGCAGCTTCTCAAGGTAAATAATATCGACGCGAGCAAGGTTGAGGTTGTGCAGCTCGGCTACTTCACGCTCTATGGCGCCCTTCTGCAGGGCCAGGTCGACGCGATTGTGGCTTTCAACATCGACGGCCCCAAGGTTGCGAAACAGAAGCCGACCGCGCCTCCGTTGCTCTATGCCGACTTCGGTCTCAATTCCCTCGGTGCTGGCATCATGACCAACACCAAGACCGTAGCGGAAGAGCCCGAGTTGGTCGGCAAGTTTGTCAAGGCTACACTCAAGGGCCTGGAAGACACCGTGACCGATCCAGCAGCGGCCGCCAAGGCGATCACCGACGCACGGCCTGACGCGGACTCCGCACTTATCCTCGCCGGCACTCAGCTGACGAAGCACCACCTGCATACGTTGAAGAGCGAGGAGAACGCGGCCGGGGTGATGACAGAGGCCGACTGGCTCGAAACGAAAAAGGTTCTGGTGGATGCTTTCGGCATGGCACCTGACACCGATGTCGCCAAACTCTACACCAATCGATTCGTCGAAAATTGACACGGGGGCAGGCCTCGGCCACGGCCTGGCTTATGGACGTGCTCCATAATAGGGGCGCGTCCACGCCGCGCCTGCACGATGTCGCAGGCCTGCCGCCGGCGACTTACATCTGGCGGATCAGATCGACGACATCCGCTCGCAATGTCTCCAAATGGGTCAGCATCGCGGCCTTCGCCTCGGATGCATCTTCGTTTATGAGTGCTCCGATCAGCCGCAGGTGCTCCTTGCGACCCGATCGGCCGCTTCCGGGGAACTCCGTGAGCTCGAAGAGCCGCGTCCGTCTTCTCAGGTTCCGGACGAGATCGGCGAGGTAGTCGTTCTGCAAGGCCATCACAATGGTTAGGTGGATCTCCTCGTCCAAAGACCATTGCTCCTTAGTGACCGTCTCGTCAGAATATGCCAGTTCCACTTCGCGCCATTTCTCCAGAAGATTCGGGTCGATCTTCCCGCAAGCCAAGAAGGCAGCTTCCGGCTCGATCAGCCTGCGGACGTGAAGCAGGTCAAGAAATTCCTTCACCGTAACCCGTCGCACGGTCAAAGTGCGACCGGCCCGAACCAGAAGGCCTTCTCCCTCGAGGCGTCCCAACGCATCTCGTATCGGTGTACGGGAGAGGTCCATCCTTTCGGCAAGGCGGCTTTCCAAGATCGTGTCGCCACCACGGAGCGTTCCATTGGAAAGGCTGTCCATGAGGTAGTTGTACGCGCGATCAGCCATGCTTACGGTTGCATTCTGGCCGAGAATATCCGCAGCATCCCGAGCATGGACCCCGTCCTGGACAAATCTTGATGTCTGGTCATGTTCCATTGGCGTATATCTTTCCTGGTTCCGAAACCCGGTAACCCCTGTC
>NZ_RZQG01001140.1:0-1673 GCF_003998635.1 Mesorhizobium sp. M7D.F.Ca.US.004.03.1.1 | reverse complement strand
ATCAGATGAAAAACGGACTCGCCGCGGCTAAGGAGATAGTCCGCGACGATTCTTCTGTGACAGCGCCACCAGAGCGTTTCCGCGCACAGGATGGCGCATCGCCGCTGCCTGCCGAGGGCCACAAGCCGGTCCAAGCCGCGATGAAACTCCACTGATAGCGCGTAGTCGGCGTAGTTGTGAAAACTCTGGTTGATCCAGAATGCGTTGAGCGTCGTTGGAATGTCGTGCGCCTTGCCGCGCAGGCCGCCAAGCTCGGCAATGTGCTCATATCCGATCCCGAACGCTGCCAGCTTATCCGGAAGCACCTCGCTGTTGAACTGCGGGTTCGCCCGCGATCGTCGGACGGTCCTTATGTCGACCACCAGGGCGATCGTTCCGACCCTTAGCAGGGAGACGAATTCGACGATCGACCGGGTCGAGTGACCGATGGTGTGGAACGGATAAGGCATATTCGGTCAATCCGTTGTGATCCATCCTTCCAGTCACGCGAACCCTGGCTTCACGCCTGGAAGGACGATCATTTCACAACTTGCTTCAATCCGCGCAGTGCCTCCTGCACGTCGGCTCGTGCTTCGCTTGCTTCCGGATAGACGGCATAGGCTGGATAGGTGAATTCCGGCGCGCCTTCCACGACCTCAAGCTGCCCCGCCTCGATATGCGGAGCCGCGGCGCCCCTGCGGAAATAACCCATTCCGCCGGCGCGCAGGATGTAGCTCAGCCCAAGCGGGCCAAGGCCAACCATCAGTCCCGGCTCGCCGAAGGCAGAGGAACTGGCACCATGCTGGGCCGCAAACAGCGGCCCCCAATCGACATAGACATAGTCCTTGGAGCCGACAGGTTCCCCGTCTTTGTCCGTGGTCCGAACCAGGACGAGCTGCTCCTCGACGAGAAGCTCTACCCTGAAACCCGGTAGCAGCTTCGGCGCATAGAGCACCGCAATGTCCAGAACGCCAGTCCTGAGCTGCTCGAGGAGCTGGTCCGGCACACCGACTTGGGCTTGGATGGCGATTTCCGGCCTGGCCTTCTTCATCCAGACCAGCCAGTCGAGCAGCAGCGGGTTCCATAAGCTGAGCTCTCCGCCCAAGGCAACGACGCTTGTCCGTCCCGATGGGATGGCGAGCTGGTGCCGTGCCCGTTCCCAGATTTGCACGAATGACTGGGCGAACCGCTCGAACTCCCGGCCCGCCGGCGTCAGCTGCGCGCCATTGCGGTTGCGGATAAAGAGCTGACGTCCGAGCTCTTCCTCCAGCGTGCGTATCCGCGCGCTCACCGTTGTCTGAGTCACATGAAGCCGGTCGGCGGCCCTGAGAAAACTGCCGGAATGAACGATTTCCAGAAATGTGCGTGCGCGGTTAATGTCCACCAGAGCATCTCCCAACTTCAGTGCAATAATATTGCATTAATACAGCATTTAATTCCATTTGCCTTCCTTTTTCACACGGCGCAACGTTTCTTGTGAGGGGCAAGTGGCCTTACCGCTGGATGTCAACGGCAAGAGAACAAGGGTGCGCAATGCCTGACAAAGAAACCAATCGCGTCGAAACGAGAGAATTTGCGGCGTCGCCGTGCTGCGTGCAGCAGGTCGTTCCGGGGTACGGAACGGAACTGATCCAGCCGGACGCTTGGGCCGACGTCGCCCCGTGGCGCAAGGCGGAACGCAAGCGCCTGATAGA
>NZ_RZQG01000113.1:0-10743 GCF_003998635.1 Mesorhizobium sp. M7D.F.Ca.US.004.03.1.1 | reverse complement strand
GTCTGACGCCAGCGGCTCCTCCGGGAAGACGTCGCTGGCGGCGACGATGTGGCCGCTCTCCACCGCCGCCATCAGCGCGGGGAAGTCCACCACGCCGGCGCGGCTGAGCAGGATAAAGGCGGCACCCTTGCGCATGCTGGCGAAGGCATCCGCGCCGAGAAAGCCCTGGTTCTCTGAGGTCACCGAGGCGACGACGAAGACGAAGTCGCTGGTCGACAGCACCGCGTCGAGCGAGGCCGGCTCGACGCCATTGTCGATGAGGATCGACGGCGGCAGCCAGGGATCGAAGACTTTGGTGCGGGTGCGGAAGCCCGACAGCAGCCGGTTCAGCGCGCGGCCGAGATCGCCGAAGCCGATGATGCCGACATCGGCGCCCGACAAGAGCCGCGCCGTCAAATTGCCGTCGCCGCCCCACAGCTCCTTGCCATTCCGGAAGGCGAGGTCGGCATCGACGATGTTGCGGGCGAGGTTGAGCGCCATGGCAAGGCCAAGCTCGGCCACCGGCTCGGCGAACACCAGGCCGGTGGTGACGACATGGATGCCGCGTTGAAACAGCGTCTCGTAGGGCATGTTGTTGATGAGGTTGGTCTCGACATTGAAGACGCAGCGCAGCGCCTTCATCCGGTCGAGCGTGTCGGGTGAGATCGGCGGCTGGCCGACAATGTAGCGGGCTTGTGCCAGCACATCGGCCGGCAGCTTCGCCACGCCGTCGGCGGTGGTCTCGACGATGCGGTATTTCGACCTGAGGCGCGCCAGCTGCGGCTGGGTGAAGATGAGGTCGAGCGTGCGTGGTTCCGGTGCGCTGATGACCAGCGGCAAGGCATTGTCTGACATGATGATTCCTCCCGGCGCGATCCGGATCGCGTTTTCTGGGAGGTAAATTACCTTCGATTAAACGATTTACAACCACGAAAAATCGATTTACCCATTTCTCCAGCGGACGAGAAATGCTGATGTCCGCACCTCGGGAGGAGGACCAATGGCGCATCGGCAAGGCCAGCAGCGGCGTGCCTCAATCCATGATGTGGCAAGCCATGCTGGCGTGTCCGCCGCCACCGTCTCCAAGGTCATGGCGGGCGTCACCACGGTGAAGTCCGAAAATGCGCAGCGCGTCTTCGATGCCGTCGAGCTGTTGGGCTACCGCGTCGATCCGCTGGCTTCCGACATGCGCAGGGCCAAGCGCCGCATCATCGGCGCCATCATGCCCGAGTTCGAAAGCGAGTTCTTCGGCCAGATGGTCACCCAGCTCGAGAGCCTGGCCGAGCAGCGCGGCTACACGCTGGTGGCGGCGTCGAGCCGCGAATCCGAAGCGCGCGAAACGGAGATCCTCGCCCGCATGCATGACTGGCGGGTGGCCGGCGTGGTGCTGGCACCGGTGCGCAACGAGCATGGACCGGCGGCCGCATTCATGAAGGCCAACGGCATGACCGGCGTGCTGATCGACCGCGTGCTGTCCGACGACGCCTTCGACACGGTGTCGGCCGACAGTGCTGCCGCAAGCGCCGAAGTGGCGCGCGAACTGCTCGGCAACGGCCCCCGCCACATCCTGGTCATCGGCCTTGGCGAGCAGGCGGCCACCGTGCGCGCCCGCCTCGATGGATTTCGCGCCACCGCGCTCAAGCTGGCGCCGGGTGTTCGCATCGACGTCGTGCTCGCCGAAACCGATGTCGAGCCGCTCAGGGCGCAGCTGCGCGACTATTTTGCGAAGGGAGAGCGGCCGACGGCGGTCTATTCGCTGTTCCTCAAGGGTACGCTGGTGGCGCTCTCGGAGTTCCGCCGACGCGGCTGGCACTGCCCCAACGACATTTCGCTGGTCGGCTTCGACGATGCCGAATGGATGCAGGTGACATGGCCGGCCATCGCCGCCGTGGTGCAGCCGGTGCGCCAGATCGCCGGCCACGCCATGGAGGCCTTGTTTGCCAGGATCGAAGGCGGGGAGGGGCCGCCGATCGCGCGGCTCGAGCCTTGCAAGGTTCTGATGCGGGAATCCGTTGGCCCGCCAGGCAACGGCCCGCATTCCGGGACGGCTCGCGGCACGTGACATCAAATGGAGGAAAACGAATGACCCAGTTCGTCCTGAAGATAAATCGATTTACTCTGGCTTCCGGCCTCGCGTTTCCGGCGCATGAACGGAGAGGCTACAGCTGATGAATGTTTTTGGATTGCACACATTCGCCATTGCCCCGGTCTGGGACCTCGACCTGATCGAGCCGCAGATGGAGCGGTTGAAGGTACTGGGCATCGGCCTGCTCGAAATCCCGCTGCTGCGCCCCGAGGAGATCGACACTCTGCGCACGCACGCCTTTGCCGAACGTTGGAATGTCGCGCTTATTCCGTCGCTTGGCCTGCCTGCTTCACTCGACGTGGTGGCGCGGCCGGACGAGGCGCTGGCTTTCCTCGAGCCGGCCTTCGGCGTGTGTGAGGCGGTGGGCAGCGAGGCGCTCGGCGGCGTCACCTATGGCACGATCGGCAAGACTTCCGGACGTGCGCCGATGGCTGAGGAAATGGACGGCATGTGCAGGTTCCTGGTCCGCGCGGCCAAGGCGGCCAAGGCGCATGGGCTGAAGCTCGGCATAGAGCCCTGCAACCGCTACGAGACGCATCTGATCAACCGTGGCATCGACGCGACGCGGATCATCGAGCGCGTCGGCGCCGACAACATCTTCATCCATCTCGACACCTACCACATGCATATCGAGGAGGAGAGTTTTGAAGCCGGCTTCCGCGCCGCCGCACCCTATCTCGGCTACGTCCATGTCTCCGAAGCCAATCGCGGCGTGCCGGGGCGCGGCATGCTCAACTGGGCGGCCTGCATGAAGGCGATATCGGACATCCGCTACAGCGGAGCCATCACGCTGGAAAGCATGAACCATGTCGATGTCGACATTGCCGGCGGGCTGGCCGTGTGGCGGCCGGTGGCCGACAATCCGGACGATGTCATCGAGGTCGGTCTGCCGTTCCTGCGCAAGGAGGCGAGGAAGGCCGGGCTGACGCTGGGGTGAGGGTGCTCCAACGGAGCCGTCACATGTGCCAGCGATGCAACAGTGCAGAATCGTTTGACCGAGGTGCTGCAGAAACGGTGTAAGAACCAGTAACGGCACAATTGACACGAGGCAGGGAATTGGTTCTGCTGGCGCCGTATCCAATGTGGAGGGGACTTTGCGGTGAAGAAATACGAGAAGCCAACTTTGCAGAAGCGCGACAGGCTTTCGGGCGTCACGGCCCAGACTGCTCCCTCGACACCTCCGCCGCCGCCCGCCTGAGCGGTTGGCGTCTGACGCATTCGCCTCATAAGGGCAATCAATAGGGCGCGATTGGCTGATCGCGCCCTATTGCATGTTGGCCACGGGCGCCTGCCGTTGTCCCAGATGCCGCATCTTGCGGCCAATGATCATCAGCCGGCGCGCCGTGTTGTTGCGCAGGCGCCGTACGCGCCATTCCAGCCCGGTTTCGATAGTGATCGACTTGGCATAGTAGCTCACACGCATACCGTCCTCATCGGTAGCCACCTTGACCGGGTCGTCATAGAAGGCATTGATCTTGTCAGCCGCCATGCCTGGTGTTTCCAGCCAGCGCGGAATGTGAACCGAATGGAGCTGGTCGACATCGGTCATCACCCGCCCGATGCCGACGCCCGGCGTTGGACACGTCGTGCAGAAAGCGTCGCCGATGAAGACGACCCCGTCGCGGCGATGGCCTTGCGTCGTATTCAGGCTGACCTGCCTGACCTCGACGGGACTTGCGACTTCGAAGTTGCCGCATAGCGCTGCTATCTCGGGCATCAGCTCGCAAAGCATCTTCTGCGGATCCTGGCGAAACGCCCTCGTCCACGGTTCGGCCACGGTGCGATAGACGAACATGTTCGCCCGCATCTTGTTGCCGAGAGGAAAGATGCTGATGTAGGCGACACGGTCGGCGGCCCGCCTGCCGTAGCAAGTAGCGGACTGATAGGCGAATTCACGCGGCGAGATGGCGAGATCGAATCCCATCGACAGCGAATGCGCCTTCGATTGCTCCACACGCTCGACCCCGACGGCGCGCCGCACCGCTTCGCCGTGGCCGGTGGCCACCACCAGCAGGCGGGCACTGATGACGGAGCCGTCGGCCAGCACAAGCCGCTGCCGGTCCGGTCCGGTCGAGATCTCGGTTACCTTGCCGACCGTCAGCGGCACTTGCGGCGGCAAGGCGTCGCGCAGGCCATTGATCAGCGCGCCATAGGAAAATGTGAATTCCGACTTCTTCTCATGCGCGAACAGCTGGCCGAGGCGGAAGACATGGGTATCGGTTGTTGAGGTGACGAGACGCTTGACCGTCGCATCGAGGCCGAGCTTTTCGAACAGCAGCATCTGATCCATGCCGATCTTCTCGGCCCGGAACTCGTCGTGGTGGACGCGGTGCGGATCGATCAGCGCCACCTTGCGCCCAGCTTGTCCCAACACCGTTGCCAAGGTGGTGCCGGCCATTCCGGCGCCGACGATCGCCACTTCGACTTCGGTTTGGCCAGCCTCTGCGGTACTCATTTCGCTGCCCTTTCTGGTAGCAACTCCCGAGTGCAACTACGGTGGAAGATATCTCCCGGACCTAATTCAACCTCAAGCAACCGGAGCATGTATCTGGTAGTAACCAATGTTTAGGTTAATCGCGGACCCCGTCGTTTCCAGCGCGGTGCGATCGCCGAGCCATCGATGAACTCAAAACCGCCTGCCTCGTTGAGCGTGTGAAGTTTGCGCCCATTCCATAGCGCACCTGGATTTAAGATGGTTTCAACGACTTGCTCCATGCCGATCAAATCAAGGTGAGAAATGCGTGCGATGCCGAGAGCCGCGCCATAGCTCCTGCGGCAGTCCTGAACCGGGCGCAGCAAGTCGTTGCCGCGCTTGACCATGCGCCCGGCCGGCCGCGCCGAGGCGATGTCGATCAGCACGGGATTGTTCGGATGCGGTGTCCAGGGGCCGCGAAAATCCGGCGCCGACCACAGATGCAGCGCGTCGGAGAAGGCGCCGCCGCCATCGCGGATGGTGCCTCCACCATCACGGATGGTGCCTCCACCATCCCGGACAGTGGCGAACAGCCACCAGGCGCCGCCGTGCTCGACCAGGGTGGCGTCGCTGGCGATGATGCCGGACAGAAGCGTCGCCTCCTTGACCCATCCGCCGGGAAAGGCGGTGGCCCGGTAGAGATCGACCGTGCCGTTGGCGCAGCTTTCTGGCACCATCCAGACCTCGCCGTCGCGCTCGAAGACGAAGGGGTAGGAGAGATGGTAGGGCAGGTCGAGCACCGGCTCAGGGCGGCCGAGCGGGCCGGCCGGGCCGAAGGGCACGGCGGAGATGATGGCCCGGCCCAGCCGATGGATATAGTCCTCGACGAACAGGGTTAGCTGGCCTTGGTGAACGATCGGGAACGGGTCGGCATAAAAGCGGCTGCCGTCGTCCGGCAGCTCTTGCCAACCCGATGCCGGATGCGCGCGCAGGTCGAACAAATCGCGACCCTTGGTCTGCCGCCAGCCGACCTTCCAGTGCGGCGCGTTGTAGCAAAGATGGTAGATCTTCTGGACGATCCGCCGCGCCAGCGCCTTGCCGGCTCTGACGCCAAGCTTGCCGGCCGAAGGCATCGGCGGCGGGCTACCTGCCTGCGGCGGCTCGGGCAGGTCGGGCACGGACTTTGCCGCGCCTGACAGGGCAGCTATGATCAGGCTTGCCGTGCGCGCCAGCATGTCCTGGAAGGATGCGAGCGCGATGCCGCCATATTCGGTTCCCAGGCGCCCGGCGGCAATCGCAACACCGTTCTCCTCGATGCGGGCAAGCGGTGTGCGGCTGGCAAGGATCAGGGCCAGCAAGGCCGCTTCGCCGCTGGCGCCATCGTAGGTGACGCGCCAGACCCGCATGCCTTCCAGCATGACATCGCCGCAGAGGTCGATCACCAGGTCAGGCGAAGCAGAGGACTGCGTCCGGTAGGGGGCGAGCGTCGAAAGCGGCACACGCTTGCCCAGCCCATCATGGGACAGGCCGTGTATCGTCGTTTCGAGTTGAAACAGGGCCGCGGCGCTGCGCGGGATGCCGCCGTCCGCCGGCCTGATATCGACGGACGGCACGACATCGCCAAGTGCGGCAAGGCGTTCCAGCAGCGCGACATGGAAGGCGCGCACGCAATCGCCGTCCAGGCGCAGGCTTATCCGCATGTTGGGGACCCGAAAAGGCGGTGTCCGGCCTTGCCGGTCCGGTCAAATTGTAGCCCCATCCGCATACATCTCCGCTCGCTGCGCACTGAGCACCTCGGTATGTATATTTTTAAGCAAACTGCGTGCCAAAATTCACGTGACCTCTCAACATAATTAACAATCTTTTAACAGTTGAAGGAATAGCTAGGTTAGTGCCGCAATCTGATCTTGCCGGCATATGGAGTATTGTCGGAGGCAGCCATGCAATCATCTCTGCCCATGGTTCCTCAGCAACACGCTCCAGATGCGGGACAAGCGGGATCATACGCGGCTTCGACTGTCGAACTGGGCGATCTGAAGCGCATTCTGGTGCGCCGCCGGTTCTGGATCTTCGGCACCGTCGCGCTGCTGACGCTGGTCACCTTGCTCTACGGTCTTTTCACGCCTGCGCTCTACAGCTCGGCGGCGGAAATCCTCATCGATCCGCAGGACCTGCAAGTGGTCACCAACGACGTCAATCCCAGCCGGATCTCGCCCGACGGCGGCATCACGCAGGTCGAGAGCCAGGTCAGCGTGGTCCAGTCGACAGGCGTTCTGATGCGGGCGATCGCAGCGACCAACCTGACGCAGGATCCGGAATTCAACGGGCAGGGCTTGCTGTCGCGCCTGCTCGGTTCGGCATCGGCCGAAGGCGACAGGTCGGCGCAGACCCTCGACGCGCTGCGCCGACGCCTGGCGGTGAAGCGGGCCGACAAGGTCCTGGTCCTCGACGTCATCGTCACCGCCAAGAGCGCCGACAAGGCCGCCCTTCTGGCCAATGCGATCGCCCAGGCCTATCTGGTCGACCAGGCCAGCGCGCGGGCGCAAATGGCCAAGGACGCTTCCGAGTCCATCACCGCGCGGCTGGACGAACAGCGCAAACGCGTCCAGCAAGCCGAGAATGCCGTCGAGGCCTACAAGTCGGCCAACAATATGGTGATGGCGGCAGGCAATCTGGTCAGCGACCAGGAACTGACCGAGATCAACACGCAGCTTTCAGCGGCGCAGAGCCGCACCGCGGCGCTGAAGGCGCAGGTCGACCAGATGCGCCGGCAGAGCGGCACGGCGGACGCAACCTCGGAAGCGATGCGCTCGGCGGTAATCTCGAGCCTGCGGGCACAAGAGGCGACGCTGGTCGACCAGGTCTCGCAGCTCGGCACGGAGCTGGGGCCGCGTCATCCCTCGCTGATCGCAGCCCAGCAGCAGCTGCGCGACACGCGCCAGCTCATCGCGCGCGAACTCGGCCGCATCGCCACCGCCACCGAGACCGACTATGAACGGGCGCTCGCCAACCAGCAGGCGCTGGAAGCCAAGGTCGCGGGCATGAAGAGCAAGTCGCTCGACACCGACCAGGCCTCGGTGCGGCTGCGCGAATTGCAGCGCGACCTCGAGGCGCTGCGCTCCGTCTACGCGAACTATCTCCAGCGCGCCCAGGAGACGCGCGAGCAGATCAATGTCGACAGCACCAATGCGCGCATCATCTCCAACGCCATGCCGGCCCTGAAGAAGAGCTGGCCGCCTTTGTCGCTGCTGCTCGTCGGCGCGATCTTCGGCGGGCTGGGGCTCGGCACCGGCCTGGCGCTGATCGCCGAATATGCCTCGCCGACGGTGCTTTCAAGCGCCCAGATGCAGTCGGCCATCGAGGCGCCGGTGCTGGGCGTGGTGCCGGCAAAGTCAGGCACTGGCCGGCGCTGGTGGCCTTTCGGCGGGAGTGCGGCCGCCGCGGCCAGCCAGAAGACGGACGCCGTCGTCGGCCTTGCGCTGAGGCGCATGTTCAGTTCGGGCCAGCGGCCGCCGGACTGGCCGCTGGTGCCATCCATCCTGGTGACATCGTCGCCGGGCGAGGGCGCGCAGCGCAGCCGGGTGGCGCGGCTGCTGGCCAATACCGCGGCATCCAGGGGCAGCCGTGTGCTGTTCATCGATGCCAATGCCAGCGGTGGCGGCCAGAAGGAGGCGCAGCCGGGAATCCTCGACGTGCTGCGCGGCGAATACGCGTTTGAAGCCGTCAGCCACTACGCGGCCGGCAGCAACGTCGCGCTGCTGGGCAGGGGCCGCTCAAAGGCGGTCTTCCAGGAAGCGCATGGCATCTACTTCGCGCAGCACATGCTGGCCCAGGCCAGCCGGAGCTTCGAGCTTGTCGTCATCGACGGCGGCGCGCTGGCCGACAATCTCAATGCCTCGCCGCTGGTTGCGATGGTCGACGAGATCCTGCTCGTCGCCACGCTGAACGCCACGCCGATGCGCGACGTCACCGCGACCTCGCAGGCCGTCTCCGTCATGGGGCGGCTGCCGACAGGCGCCTTGCTGGTCGACGAGGCGGCCTGACATGGCCGCCAGCTGGAGCGGAAGCGCCTCGAACTACGGTGCTGCCGCGCCCCGCGCCGGCACGTCGGTCGACGCGCTGACGCGCTTCGGACTGATCGCGGCGGTGGCGGTGCTGTTCAGCGTCTCGGGCGGCATGCTGTGGCTGGTGGGCTACAATTACGACGGCCTGTTCGGCAACCCGGCGACCAAGATCCACCCGTCCACCTATCTCATCGTGCTGCTGCTTGCCTGGCGCTCCTGCACCTTCGGCAATCCGGGCTATCTCGTGCATGTCGCCGACAGGCGGCCGGCCAGCGCGCTGATGGCCGCCATCTCGATCGTGCTGCTGTTCGTCGTCATCGCCAGGCAGCGTCCCGGCATGGCCGGCATGATCGATACGTTCGTGGCGGCGGCACTTCTGGTGCTGATGCTCAGCGAGGACGACGAACGGACATTCGCCGGGCTGCAGACCGTCATTCACGTGGTCATGACGGCGAATGCGTTGCTTGCGCTTTTCGAGTTCGCCACCAAGACGCTTATTTTCCCCTATCGCCTCGACGGCGTGGCGTTTACCACCGATCTGCGCTCGAGCGCGCTGCAGGGGCATCCGCTTGCCAATGCCATGGCGACAGCGATCTACGTGCTTGCGCTGCTCTCGGGTGCCAGATCCCTGTCGATGCCTGTGCGGATAGGGCTGATCAGCCTGCAATGCGCGGCACTCGTCGCCTTCGGCGGCCGCACGGCGATGGTGACGACGGTGGTGCTCGGCGGCTGCTATCTGCTTTTTCAGGGCATCATCAAATTGCGCCGGGGCCGCGTCAACCTGCTGGGTGCGGCACTCGGCTTCATGCTTGCCGCGCTGCTGCCGGTCGTCATCGTCGTGGCGGCATATTATGGCTTCTTCGACGCGCTGCTGGAGCGCTTCGTGTCGGACAGCGGCAGCGCCAATGCCCGCGTCGAGATGTTCGAGCTCTTCAAGTATCTGGAATGGCGCGATCTGATCGTTGGGCCGGATGTCGACCTGGTCGACAGCCTGCGCCGCATCAACGGTCTCGAACAGGGCATCGAGAACCCGATCATCCGCACGATCGTCTATCAGGGCGCCTTCTTCACCCTTTTGCTGACGTTTGGCTTCGTGCTGTTCCTGTTTGAGGTGGCGCGTCGCTGCCATGCCGGCATCTGGCTGCCGATGCTGGGCTGGATCATCCTGATCAACACCTCGGAAAGCGTCGCGTCGAAGACGACGCTGCTGACCAAATTCGTGGTGCTGGTTCTGGTGCTTTACCGGCCGGCGCGAGCGGTGGTGCGGCAAAGGGAGCAGCCGGCGCAAACGTAGCGCTCTACGGCGGATGCCGGGGATGGCGGGTGCCTATTCCGGCATAATCAGCCCAAGCGCCTCAACCATTGCCGGGTCCAGCGCCCGCGTGCTGTCGTCCATCATGCCCATGCCGTCGAAGAGATTCCAGAAGGCCCAGGGGAAGCCGAACGACTCGGCGCTCTGCCTGACATCGGCGATGTAGCGCGCGCGATCCGGATTGGGCGCGGCGACATAGCGGGCGTCGGTGCGCAGCGCGCCGAACTCGCCCATGATGATCCGTTCCGGCGCAAGGCCGTGGCCGTCGGCCCAGGCGCGAGCCTCGCCAAGATATTTGTCGACAAACCAGCGGTCGGGCCGGGCGTCGAAATAGACCTTCAGCACGCGCTCGGTTTCGGCATAGGCGGCCTGCTTGGCCTCTTCAGGGGTTTCGGTGTCCTGCGCCATACGTGCCCTGACCGAGGCCAGCGTCTGTTCCAACGAGCCGGCGGATGCCGGCCACGGCACATTGTTGAGCGACCGGTAGACCGGCTCGCGCATCCAGGGTGCGCCCTGATGGCTGAACAGATAGGGCTCGTAGAAGTGGAAGGTGAACAGGATCGGCTCGAACCGCGCCAGCGGCGCCGGATCGAGCGCGGTCAGTCCGCTCACCATCGAGCCGCAACCTCCGGTGACGACCAGCGGCAGGGTCGCTGCCGACGCCCTTGCGGCGGTCAGGAGTGAAAGCTGGATCTGCGACCAGACGTTCGACGCGCAGGACTGCGCCGGCTCGTTGACGGGCTCGAGCGCCACCCTGCCAGGCTGGAAGCGCTCCAGCCTGCCGGCAAGCTCGCCGACCAGCCCACGATAGAGATCGAAAGCGGGTGCGGCGGTGCTGGAGACCAGGCGGTCGGGGTTCCAGTAGTGGGTGGCGCCATTGGCCTGGATG
>NZ_RZQG01001139.1:0-1673 GCF_003998635.1 Mesorhizobium sp. M7D.F.Ca.US.004.03.1.1 | reverse complement strand
GTTTGCCGTGCAGCCGGCGCCGGGTGACAGTTCCGTCCGCACCAGCGAACGCAAGTTGGCCTTTGGCCTCGCCGACACCATCAAGCAGGGCTATGCCGACATGATCAAAAAGGCACTCGCCGCCACGATGGACCCTGCCTTCCTCGACATCCATGTCTGGGCCAAGGGGCCGGTCGGCGAAGCCACCCGCAACGAGCCCGACACCTTGCTCGAGCGCGACATGGGAGCTGACGGCACCATCTTCGTCACCAAGCGCTATCAGGTGTTCACCGAAATGATCCCGCGCCTGATCGACAAGGGCGTCTCCTTCGTCGAGATCGGCGGCAATGACGAGATCATGGTCACCGTACTGTCCACCGATACGATCGCCGTCCCCGAAGGCATGCGCATCCTGTTCAGCTATCCGCTGCCGGCCGATCCGGCAACGCGCCGCACCGGGCTGACCGTCGCCGTGCGCAAGCTGCATTTGGTGCTGCCGGCGCTGATCAAGTCAGGCGCCAGGCTCGAACACGTCTATGACTATTGAGACGATAGCCCGGCAATGCGCCGACTGATCCGCATCCTCGGCTGGCTGGCGCTCACGCTGGTTGTGCTCGTTGCCGTCGTGCTTGTCGGCTTTCGCGGCGCGGCGGCGTTGCGAGAGACCCTGTCACCCGAGCAGGCAGCCCCGGCGGGAGCGCTGTTCGTAATGGTCGACGGGTTGAAGATGCACTATCAGGTCTGGGGCCCTCCGGACGGGCCGCCGCTGCTCCTGTTCCACGGCACGGCCTCCTGGGCCGAAACATACCGCGATATCGCCGCGCCATTGGGAGAACAGGGCTTTCGCGTCATCGCGCCCGACATGCCTCCCTTTGGCTATTCCGAGAGACCGGCCGATCAGGATTATTCGCGCGCCGCCCACGCCAAACGCGTCCTCGGTTTCGCCGACGCGCTTAGCCTTCGTCATTTCAGCGTCGGTGTCCACTCCTATGGCGGCGGTGGCGTGATCGAAGCCGCGTTCTCCGCCCCGGCTCGTATCGACTCGCTGATCCTGCTCGACATGGCACTTGGCCTCGGCCGGACCGAGGCGCCGGCTTTGCCGTTCGCATCCTTCCTGAACATGGCCTGGCCTCGCCAGCTGCTGACCGCCTCGACCTTCACCAATCCGCTCATGGTCGGCCCGGGTCTGCGCTCGTTCATCGGGAACGATGCCGTGGTGACCCCTGAGCGCATCGCGATTTACGCACGCCCACTCAACGTTGAAGGCACGACCAATGCGGTGGGCCATTGGCTGTTCAGCGGCCTCTTCAACGACGAGCGAAAATCGCTTGCCGCCAACAAGGCGAACTATCGCGCCTTCACGCCGCCTGTTCTCATCATTTGGGGGCGAGAGGACACGACCACGCCCCTCGAACAGGGTGAGGAGATTGCTTCGCTGTTTCCACACGCCGAACTGGCGGTTCTCGATGGCGTCAATCACAACCCGCAGGTTGAACGCCCACAAGACGTGGTGCGGCTGATCGCGAATTTCCTCAAACGGACCTTGCCGGCCACGCGATAGGCCGGCTGTTTGGCGCTCCGCCACGCTCATTTCACAATCGCGGCCAAATCCCGCCTTGTTCGCGCGCGAAGGAATGGGAAGGAAGTATGGGCTGCCGGGGGGCATCTCGAAGGGACAAGACCGTGATCAAGAC
>NZ_RZQG01001138.1:0-1677 GCF_003998635.1 Mesorhizobium sp. M7D.F.Ca.US.004.03.1.1 | reverse complement strand
CGTCTCCACCGTCTGCGCGGCATAGAAGGCGACCAGCTTGCCCTTGGTGATCGGTTCGCCGCCGGTCGGGGTCAGGGTGAAGGCGGGCTTGCGCGTGCCGTTGTCGTCGACGCCGCGCGAGCCGGCTGCCGAGGTCACCTCGTCATAGGCCTTGATTGCAGTGGCCCGCTCCGCCTCGTTGCCGCCGACCAGGTCGGCGAACTCGACCTTGCGCTCCATCTCGTCATCGACTTCGACGGCGCGGGTCGCAGTGCCGGAATGGCAGCAGTCGAACACGGCCCAGACGAAGGCGCCCTTGTTGCGGATGGCGTCGAGCGCGTCGCCGATTTCGTTGTCGACCAGCGCGTTCGGCACGCCGGCATCACGGTTGATCCACTTTTCGATGTCGACGGGCAGGAAGATCTCGTCGAGCCCGTCTGTCTCATCGCCCTTGACCCTCTGCGGTTGCTGGGCGCCATGACCGGACAGATGCAGGTAGACGAAATCGTCGCGCTGCACCTTGGCTGCGAGGTCGGCGAGTGCCGCCTTGATTGCCGCATGGGTCGGCAAGCCTTTGGCGCCGGGCACATCTTTGGCGAGCAGCGTAACGTTTTCCGGCGCGAACCGCACCGGGTCGGGCACGTTCTTCAGGAGATACTCGTGCACCAGGCCGGCATCGTTCTTCGGCCCGATAAGCCAGTTCCTCTGCGGCAGGGCAGGATATTCGGTACAGGCCACCAGCAGGGCATGGTAAGTGCGCGATGCGGCCATGGCCCGGAACGACACCATGCCGGCCATCGTCACCGCGGACGTGCCGACCAGCAGCGTCCGCCGCGTCAATTTGATCATGATTGCTTCCCCAAGCCCGATCGAATTTCCAAGCGCGGCAACTCTTGCCGAAGATTTTGTCAGTATTTTGAATGTTGCATCGGAGAGCAACCTGCCTGTTATCCCAATCCGGTAGATGATAGCGGTCTCTTCCGGGCAGATGTTGGAAACAGTAGCAAAAATGCCTGTTCGTCGCTATCTGGGTGGGACAGGGATCGTTTGCGCGCGGAAATGATGCGCGAGCGACGCAAGACGAGTGGATCAGGACCATGGCGGCAAGGGATGTGCTGACGAAGAACCAGGTGTGCGTGCTCGAAAAGCTTGAGGCCGCTAGCGGCCCGCTCAGCGCCTACACCTTGCTTGACCAACTGCGCGAGCGGGGCTTTCGTGCACCGCTGCAGGTCTATCGGGCGCTCGACACGCTGGTGAAGTCCGGCTTTGTGCATCGGTTGGAAAGCATCAACTCCTTCGTCGCTTGTGCCGAGCCGCACGACCACAGCCACTCGATGACCGCTTTCGCCATCTGCGACACATGCGGGCAAGTGACCGAAATGTCCGACCACGATGTCGGCCACCGGCTGGACGAATGGGTGCGCTCCACCGGCTTCGCCGCCAAGAAGGCGGTGATCGAGTTTCGCGGGACGTGTGCCAAGTGCCTGGCGGAGGCTGCCTAACGCCCCTCTTGAAGGGTCCTTAGACCCGCACCAGAGAAAATCAATATCAATATGGAGCGGACGGATAGCCTAGGCTCAGGACTCATTGATCAGAGCCAGAAGATTACGGCTGCAGCGATACAGATCGCGGACATGAAGGTGTGGGCGCAGCGGTCATAGCGGGTGTGGATGCGCCGCCAGTCCTTGAGCCTGCCGA
>NZ_RZQG01001137.1:0-1680 GCF_003998635.1 Mesorhizobium sp. M7D.F.Ca.US.004.03.1.1 | reverse complement strand
GACCCGGTTGGGATCTCCCAAGCCGAGGAAGGACAAGGCCGCTTCGGTGAGGATCGCGGCGGCGACGATCACCGATGACATCGCCAGCACCGGAGGCAAGGCATTGGGCAGCACCTCGC
Organism: Mesorhizobium sp. M7D.F.Ca.US.004.03.1.1; assembly: GCF_003998635.1. Taxonomy (NCBI): domain Bacteria; kingdom Pseudomonadati; phylum Pseudomonadota; class Alphaproteobacteria; order Hyphomicrobiales; family Phyllobacteriaceae; genus Mesorhizobium; species Mesorhizobium sp. M7D.F.Ca.US.004.03.1.1. The sequence goes on along the minus strand of NZ_RZQG01001137.1, from coordinate 1,561 downwards.
GAAAGGCGATCGCCAGCGGGTGCATGCCGATGACCCTGGCCCCGGCGACATAATCGCGTTCGCGAATGGAGAGGACTTCCGCGCGGGCCACCCTGGCAGGTCCGGTCCAGGTGCCGAGCGCGATGGCAATCACGACGATGCCGAGCGACGGTCCGACGACGCTGACGAAGGCCAGCGCCAGCAGGAAGCTCGGCACGGTCTGGAAGGCGTCGGTGATGCGCATCAGCACCTCGTCGACGATGCCGCCGGCAAAGCCGGCCAATGTGCCGACCACCGCGCCGACGACAAGTGCGGCGGCCGCAGCCGTGAGCCCGACGGCCAGCGATGTGCGGGCGCCATGAAAGAGCTCGGCTAGCACGTTGCGGCCAAGCCGGTCGGTGCCGAGCGGCAGCGACCAATCCTGGAACGGCGGCAGCATTGCCGGTCCGGCGATGGCCTGCGGATCGCCGGGGAAGAGCAATGACGCCGACAGCGCCATGGCGATCAGCGCCGCCAGGAGGATGGCGCCGGCGAACGCCTCGGGCGTGCGCAGAAAGCGGCGGAGCGGGCTCATGCGTCAGCCTCGCTAGCGCCGACGCGCGGATCGAGGAAGGCATAGGCGATGTCGACGGCAAGGTTGATGAAAATGACCAGGACGGCGCTGGTGAGAATAATCCCGAGCAGCAATGGGGTGTCCCGCGCGGCCACCGCTTCCTGCGCCAGTCGACCGAGGCCGGGTACGGAAAAGACGCTCTCGATGACGACGCTGCCGCCGAGCATCTGCGCAGACTGCAGGCCGAGCATGGTGACCAGCGGCAGCAGTGCGTTGCGGGCGACGTGGGCTAGCACGATGCGACGGCGTGACAATCCCTTGGCACGGGCGGCCAGCACGAAATCCAGGCGCCAGACCTCGGCCATGCCGGCGCGCATCATGCGCAGATAGAGCGCCAGATAGATGAAGCCGAGGGCGGAAACGGGCAGGACGAGATGGATGGCAATGTCGGCTGCGCGATCAAAGCCGGTCTTGTCAGAGGCCAGGGTTTCGATGCCGCCGATCGGCAGCCGGCGCAGGTCGACGGCAAAGACGACGATCAGCACCAGGCCGAGCCAGAAACCCGGTACGGCATAGAGCGCCAGCGAGCCGATCGACAGGAAGCGATCGCGGAAACTGCCTGGCCGCGCGCCGGCATAGATGCCGAGTGCCGAACCAAGCCCGAAGGAGAGCGCGGTGGCGCTGACCATCAACAGCAGCGTGTTGGGCAGGCGTTCGAGGATGACGTCGCGGATCGGTCGGGAGAACGTCACCGACTGGCCGAGATCGAGATGCAACAGAGCCCAGAGATAGTTGGCCAGCCGCGTCAGCTCCGACTGGTCGAGGCCCCAGCGATGGCGCAACAGCTCGATCATGCCGGCGTCGCCGCCGGTCGAGATGATATAGGCATCGACCGCGTCGCCCGGGGCCGCTTCGAGCAGCAGGAAGGTGCCGATGACGACGATCAGCAGCACGAAGATGCTGCCGACGAGGCGACGGCGGAGCAGGGTCAGGGCGCGGGTCATGGCCGCCTTACCCTCCCCATAAGGG
>NZ_RZQG01001136.1:0-1680 GCF_003998635.1 Mesorhizobium sp. M7D.F.Ca.US.004.03.1.1 | reverse complement strand
CCACCTTGCTGGCGATGTCGACCGACAGCAGGCCACCGGGCTCCGCCGTGCTGAAGTCGGGCTTGATGCCCTTGCCCCAGGAGGCGACGATCAGCCTGTTTCCATCGGCGAAGACGCCGTTGGGCGAAGCCAGTATCGCGTCCTTGACGAACAGCTCCGGCCGGTCGCCGTCGATGCGGTAGATGGTGTCGGCCAGCATGTCGGTGACATAGACCTTGCCGGACTGGTCCGATGTCATGTCGTTGAGGAAGACGGCATTCGGCACCGCGATGCTCGTGACGAGCTTGCCGCTGGCGAGGTCGACGATGCGAACCTTGGTGATGTCGGCGACATAGAGTTTGCCGCCCGAGATCGCCATGCCCTTGGGTGCGTCCATGCCATCGGTCCAGTGCCGGGTGACCGTCTTGCCGTCCAGCGACAGCACGGAGAGATAACCATTGCCGTCGGCGTCGCCGGGATTGCCTGATATGTTGGAGACGATGATGCGGTTGTTGGCGGCGTCGAACAAAGCCGATTCCGGCTGCTCGAGGCCGGTGGCGCGCCAGAGTTCGGCGGCCTCGGCGGCAGGCGCTGCCGAGATGCCGATAGCCACGATAAGGGCTGAGATGATGAGGGTGTTCATGACTGCTCTCCTGTGATGACGAGGCAGAGCTACGGTTTTCGATACTTTCCGGAAAGGCCTGACACCGCTAGTATCGAAAGTCGATACGAAACTGCCGGCAAGAGGTGCATCGAATGAACGGTCTTATCTTCGAGGCGTTGAAGCGGACGCTGAAGGCGAAGGGCGTCACATATCGCGCGCTTGCCGAACGCATGGGCGTTTCCGAACCGACGGTGAAGCGTATCTTCCACGAGCGCAACTGCAAGCTCGACCGGCTGATGGATATCTGCGCCGCCGCCGGCGTCGAGCTGGAAAACGTGCTCGGCTCGATGAACCGGGGACCAGGTCCGGTCAACCACATCGCGCCGGAGATCGAGCGCAGGCTCGCCGGTCGGCCGGCGCTGCTGTTCATCTTCGTCATGCTGTCGGAAAAGTTCACGCCCGAAGGCATCATGCGCTCGCAAGGCCTGAGCGAGGCCTCGATGTTCCTCTATCTGCGCGATCTCGAGGAGCTTGGCCTGGTCGCGCTCGGCCGGGGCCTCTCGGCAAGAGTGCTGGTCGAGACGCCGATCCAGTGGAATTTCGAAGGGCCGCTGAGGCCGCTGTTCGAGATGACCAACAAGAATTTCATCGGCTGGGCCATCACCCATATCGACAAGGAAGCGACCTTCGTCAGCTTCTCCAGGCGGATGCGGCCGGAGACGGCGGAGATGGTGCGGCGCGAGGCGCAGGAGCTGGCCGATCGCGCCAAGCTGCTCGCCCATCACGACCAGCACACCACGCCGGAGGACGGGCTGGTCGGCTACAAATGGACGTTTGCCTTTGGTGCAACGCCATTTCCGGCGATCATGCCGATCGGGCCGCACGCGCGAGATCCCGGTGCACGGGTGCCCGACAGCCCCAACACTCCGGCAAAAAGGGGTCGCCCCTTGCCGGCATAGTTGGCCTGCTATTCAGGGGCCTTCGCATCGGCAACCTTGTCGTCCCAGACCATCTGCCGGTAGTCGAAACCATATTCCAGCGTCGGCTTGACGATGCGGAAATAGGGCGACAGGTCGAAATCGCGCGGTGTGTAGAGC
>NZ_RZQG01001135.1:0-1680 GCF_003998635.1 Mesorhizobium sp. M7D.F.Ca.US.004.03.1.1 | reverse complement strand
CATCTCGTCGCTCGCGGCGATCTCCAGTTCGATCTCGGGATAGGCCTGGCAGAACGACGCGATCACCGGCTCCAGGATCAACGGCACGACGGCGCGAGGTACGGACAGGCGCAGCAACCCGGTTGGCCGTTGGCCGACATCGCGCGCGGCCTCGCCTGCCGCGACGAGTTCCTCGAAGGCAGGGCCGGCACGATCGAAGAACCGTTGACCAGCCTCGGTCAACCCGACGCTCCGCGTCGTGCGCACGAACAGCGCCGCACCCATGCGGGCCTCCAGCGTGCGCACCGCTTGGCTCACGGCGGACGGCGTCACGCCGAGATCGGCAGCGGCACGGCGGAAGTTGCGGCGCCGGGCGACAGCCAGGAAAACCTCGACCCCCTCCAGCGCACCGTGCCGGACTGTGTAGTTCTGCTTCATAGGTTGTTGTGATTATACCGGATAGTCGAATTATGGAAGCGGATCTAAGTAGGAGAGATGAACACTGGAGACATCCTGCAATGACCGATGGACTTGATGGCGTGCGCGACCACTATCGCGCGACCGGCCTGACCGGGCGGCTGAAGACGGTGCTGGCTGCCCTCGGCCCGGAGGATCAGCTTCTTACGCCACAGCAATTGGGCGTTCTCGACCAATTCCACACCCGTGGACTTGCCGCGACCGCGGAGCTTGCCCAATTGGCGGGCATCGCCCCGGGCATGTCAGTTCTGGACGTCGGCTCGGGCATCGGCGGGCCGGCGCGCTTTCTGGCCGCGACCTATGGCTGTCGGGTTACTGGCGTAGATCTCAGCGACCCTTTCGTGGATGCCGCGCGCTATCTGACCGAGCGCACGGGGCAGAGCGGGCAATTGTCGTTCCAGGCCGCCAGCGCCCTGGAGCTTCCATTCGATGATGGTCGTTTCGACATGGCGCTGCTGCAGCATGTGGCGATGAACATCTCCGACAGAGTGCTGCTCTATCGCGAAATCAGGCGCATGCTGAAGCCAGGCGGCAGATTTGCCACATTCGACGTCGTGTTGTCTGGCGGTGAGCCGCACTATCCGCTTCCCTGGGCGCGAACGCCGGCGACGAGCTTCCTCCTGACAGTCGACGCGACACGTGAGGCGATCGAACCGGCCGGCTTCAGCATGCTGGCATGGCAAGATGACACCGAGGTTGCCAAGGCCTGGTTTAGGCAGTTGCGTGCGTCCGGTCCGCCGCCTTCGCCAAATCTCGGCGTTGTAATGGGACCGGACTTTGCCGAGCTTACGGCCAATTTGGGACGAAATCTCATGGAAGGCCGGCTCGGCATTCTGACCGCGGTGTTCGAGGCAGCATCGACCAACAGCTGACAGGAGACCCGAATGTCGACGGAATTCGTTTTCCAGACACATCTAATTCTAGGTTATGTCGCGTGGCTGCTTTGCTTCGGTGCATACATCTGGCCCTGGCTGAGCTCAATGGACCGGGTCGCGGCGCAGCGAGCCATCGCCACTCTGCACAGCTTCCGCTTCTTCGGGCTCGTCTTCATCCTGCCGGGCGTCGTGAGCCCCGATCTCCCAGCCGGCTTCGCCGTGTTCGCCGCTTATGGTGACTTTGCAACAGGGCTGCTGGCCATGCTAGCGCTGCTCGCGATGAGGCTGCCTCGGCTCTTCTGGGCGTTCGTCGTCGCCTTCAATCTCGTCGGCACGGTCGAGCTCGTCG
>NZ_RZQG01001134.1:0-1682 GCF_003998635.1 Mesorhizobium sp. M7D.F.Ca.US.004.03.1.1 | reverse complement strand
ATCTGGTGACGCCGGTGGAGCGAGTCGGCATCCGCGTCGCCGATGCGCCCTTCATCGCCGTCGAGATGGATGTTTCGGGTGACGGCGACGCGCGGATCATCACCTTCCGCACCAATGTCGGCGATGTCGTCGAGGCCGGGCCGGAGCGGCCGCTGCGCTTTGTCGATGAGCACGAGACCGGTGGCCTGAAGCCCTATGTGCTGGTGCGCGGCCGGCTGGAGGCGCTGGTGGCGCGGCCGGTGATGTATGAGCTGGTCGGGTATGGCGAGGAGATCGAGATCGGCGGCAAGACGATGTTTGCCGTGCGCTCGAAAGGCGCGGTGTTCCCGATCATGCCGGCGGACCAGTTGAAGCGGCTGAGCGCGTGATGGACCAGATGTCGCCGGCGCCGTTTTCATCAGCGGATTTTCGCGCGCGCTTTGCGGCGCAGCCGGATGCGCATGCCGGTGATGACTATGGCGACCATCGCTTCAATCCGGGTCATCCGCGCCTTCACCAGGGCAAGGCGTTGCGCGATGCGGCCGTGCTGATCCCGGTGGTCGATCATGAGGGCGATGCGACGGTTCTTTTGACCAAGCGAGCTGAAAAGCTGCGCAACCATTCGGGGCAGGTGGCCTTTCCCGGCGGCACCATAGACCCGACCGATGCCAGTCCGGAAGCGGCGGCGTTGCGCGAGACCTTCGAGGAGATCGGCCTTGCCCCGGATCGCATCGAGATCATCGGCCGCATGCCCGACTATGTCGCCGGCAGCGGCTACCGCATCGCACCGGTGCTGGGCATCGTGCGGCCGGGTTTTGAGCTGGTGCTCAACGCCGACGAGGTCGACGCCGCCTTCGAAGTGCCGCTGCGCTTTCTGATGGACCCGGTCAACCACAAGCGCGACAGCCGCATGTGGAACGATCTCGAATGGTTCTTCTACGACATGCCTTATGGCGACCGGCGCATTTGGGGCGTCACCGCCGGCATCATCCGTACGCTGTATGAAAGGCTCTATGCGTGAGTGTCTCGATCGCGGGCAGGGCCGACTGGCTTACCGACAAGCATCTGCAGCGCCTGCTGGCCGCACTGGCCGAGGGCGGTGAAGAGGCGCGTGTCGCGGGCGGTGCGGTGCGCAACACGCTGATGGGCCAGCCGGTCGCCGACATCGACATCGCCACCACGTGTTTGCCGCAGGAAACCATCCGCCGCGCCGAGGCGGAGGGCTTCAAGGCGGTGCCGACCGGCATCGAGCATGGCACGATCACGGTTGTCGCCGGTGGCAAGCCTTATGAGATCACCACTTTGCGCGCCGATATCGAGACCGATGGGCGGCGGGCCAAGGTGTCGTTCGGGCGCGACTGGAAGCTCGACGCCGAGCGGCGCGACTTCACCATCAACGCGCTTTATGCCGAGGCCGATGGCAGGATTGTCGACCTAGTCGGCGGCATCGCCGACATCGAGGCGCGCCGGCTGCGCTTCATCGGCGATGCGGAAGCGCGTATCCGCGAGGATTACCTGCGCATCCTGCGCTTCTTCCGCTTCTTCGCCTGGTATGGCGATGGCCGGCCGGATGCCGAGGGACTGAAGGCCTGTGCCCGGCTGAAGGAAGGGCTGGCCCAGCTTTCGGCCGAGCGCATCTGGTCGGAACTGAAGAAGCTTTTGTCGGCGCCTGATCCCTCGCGGGCGCTGCTCTGGATGCGGCA
>NZ_RZQG01001133.1:0-1691 GCF_003998635.1 Mesorhizobium sp. M7D.F.Ca.US.004.03.1.1 | reverse complement strand
TAGCGCGCCCGGGCGGTTTTTTGTTTCATGGAGATCGACATGTTCGACTGGAAAAGATCCTGCTCCTACGACGAGCAGCAGAAGAGACGTTTCCACACCACCGCCCGTTCATGGCTGAAGAAACTCGCCGCCGAACTTGCCCTGCCGCAGGGAAGCTTTGACCTGCGCTCAAACAAGGCGGGCAGCGCCGTTTGCGGTGAAATTACCCTGCACCACGACCGTGCCTATATCCAGGTCGGCCAGTTCGGGCAGTCCTCTGGTCACGGCATCCTGATCCGCACCTGCAAGGGCCGCAAGGACTATACCGGCGGAGCCAACCACTTCGTCGCCCTCGGCATGCTGGACGACATCCCGGCGCTCGCCGCCGCCGTCCGTGCCATCACCGGGGTTGGTCGAGACGCTTCGTGTTCCTCCGAGCGACGCGCCGCCTAAACTCCTGCAAACCCCATCATCGCCAGTGCACGTGCCGGCTGCAGGCTCGGCCCGTCGCCAGCCACAACACAGCAAGCAGTTGCCATGGCGCGGCGATGCCGCGCGTGGCCGACTTGCCTTCAGGAGAACCTCATGACCGCACATCCACCCTTCAGGAAGGTGCTCGACGGCGTCGCCACCCGCGAGCAGATGTTCCAACTGTTCAGCCGTCACAAAGACACTCCCGGCATCGATCCCAATTCCGGCACTCCCTATTCAGGCGAGTGGTTTGAGATCACCGCGTCCGAATACCACTTCATGCTAGATTTGTTGCCGCCGCTCTTCATGCGCACCGGCATGTTCGGAATGTCGGAGTATAAGGCCGGCAACGTGACCAGCGTATTCTTCGCGATCCGGATCCGGGGCCGCGAGCGCTGGTTTCACGGGTTCTGCGATCTCACCGATCGCCAGTCGCCAGACAAGATGCGCGCCGCCATCATAGCCCACGAGACCGGCGCGAGCGACAGCATGACCCGCGCGGAAAAGCTTGAGGCGATCTGGAACATAACCCCTGTCGAGCTCAGGGGGACCGCCCGCAATGCAGACCCCGAGACCGGGTGGGCCGAACATCGCGGTAAACGCACGATTCTCGTTAACGCCGGAAGGCATGATGCTGCCTTCAGGCTGCTCGATGATCTGTCGGATCTCGAGATCGCCGAGTACCTGTCCAAAGTGCGATTGCGTCGGAGCTGACGAAGGAAGACGACGATGGGCATCTATAAGAACCGCGCTTCGGCGGCAAAGCGTCTCCATCACGGTGACCGACTTTCGCTCAATGGATGCACCCGCGTACGGCCCATCCTCAAGCTGTTGAGACATGCGAAACCCTATGGCCAACTGCAACGAGGATACAAGCATCCGGCCTTCAGCAAAACTTCAGTGCCTGCCACGCGGGAAGTACCCGGAATTGCGTAAAGCGCCGATGAACAGGCTGGCCGGGCCGGCGATAGTCGTCCTGGCCTGCGTTGCGAGCGGCAGCGTGTTCCAATCCTCCAACGGCGCGATAAAGCAGGAGAAAGTGCCATTGACCATGCAATGGCTGGTCAGCAAGCCCTGCTTATCCAGCACCAGAACCCCTGTCTGATGGCTTGGATACCGGATGGCGGCGACGCGCTGAATTTCCATGTCGCCATCGATGCGCAAATTGAAAAGCAGCACGCCCTGGCTTCTGTGGGCGATTTCCGCGACTTTTTCCGCGAAAGGAACAGAAAGCGCACGAA
>NZ_RZQG01001132.1:0-1693 GCF_003998635.1 Mesorhizobium sp. M7D.F.Ca.US.004.03.1.1 | reverse complement strand
CGCGTCGACTTGGTCAACGTCAACAATACGCTCGCCGCCACTTGCGGCGCCAGCTTCGACAGCACCATGGCCACGGTCTGTGGATGCTCACCGGCCAGGAAGGCGCCAAGCCGCGCCGGCTCGAGCTTTTCGAGCTCGGGCCAGATCGGCGGCGGGCCTTCCGGTGCGACCTCGAATCTCTTGTCGCCCATGATCGCGCTCATCTCTTCGGGCGACAGCGACTCATTGAGGATGGTGTCCATCCTGTCGGCGGAATCGAGCAATCCCGCCCCTTCGGTGAACTCGGCCTCGAACTCGGCGACGATGCGCTCGAGATCGCTTTGCGGAATCGTCCGCAGCAGACGGGCGCCCTCGATCAGCGCCTTCAGTTCTTCCTGCTTGAAGAATTTCAGCAGGCGGCTGGCCGACGGCTTGCCCATCGCCACCAATATGGCGGCCGCCTTCTGCGCGCGGGTCAAGGTCACCGGCGTCGTCATGCCACTCGCCTCTGCTGCCACCGGCAAGCTCCGCAACCCATGTCCTAGGCGCCCTTCGTGCCGGCGATGATTTCGGTCAGCCTGATGCCGAAGCGCGACGGATCGCTTTCCAACACGGTGATCTCGCCGCGCGCGATCTTGCGGCCGTTGACCACGACGTCGACAGGTTCGCCGATGCGGCGATTGAGCGCCACGGTCGACCCCTTCTGCAGCGCCATCAGGTCGGAGACTGGCATCTCGGTGCTGCCGAGGATGATCTGGACATCGACGGGGATATTCATGATGACGCTCGAATTGGCACCTGAAGCGGCCCTGAACGCCGCATCGGGGCGTTGCTCCTCTTCATGCAGGACGCCGCGCAACTCTTCAATGGCACGGTCGAGCTGCTCGTCCGGCTGGTCGAGGTCGGCTTCCACCTTGGTCTTGGCCATGCGTCGTCTCCAAATGTCAGGCGCGGCCGGCAGAAGCCGGCATCAGCGCTTCGATAAAATCCTGCCCGGCATCGTAGGGATGCCTGATTCGGACGGTGTAATTCTGTCCCAGTTTGCCGAACTCGCACACGAATAGCGTCTTGCCGCGCGCGCTGAGGCGTGCCTGCGACTGCGCCGTTTCCTCGAACTCGATGACCTGGCCAATTTCAAAACCGGCAAGGTCGCCGAGTGTCAGCCGCGCCAGCGGCATGGTGGCCTCGAGTGCCACCGTGGAGCGCATCACTTCTTCCGAAAAGCGCGCGCGCCAGCTGGCTCCCTGATCGTTCTCGCCGGCGGCGACGGCACTGTCCCGGCTGGCCAGCACGACACGCTGCGGCATCGTCACGGTGACGGTGCCGCTGTCGGCCGGCGTCGAGATGCCAAGGACGATGCGGATCGCCGCGCCGTCGCGCAGCACGTGCCGCTTCGCCTCGGTGCCCGACATTGCCCGCGGCGCCGGCAGGCGCAGGTCGAGCGAGCGCTTTCCCGATCCATTGAGGGCCTGCGCGACCTGCTGGAACACCATGGTCGAGACATCGATTTCGATCTGTGACAGATCGCGCTCGATTGGCGACACCGGCAGATCCGGATCGCCGCCGAACAGCGTGCAGACCATGATCGCGATCGCCGGTGCATCGATCACCAGGGTCATCGCATCGGAGGACACGGACGAGCCGACGACGGTCAGGGCAAACGTGTCGCCGGCGCGCGAACGCGCCTCGGGAACGCGGCTAACCTGTATCGCTT
>NZ_RZQG01001131.1:0-1696 GCF_003998635.1 Mesorhizobium sp. M7D.F.Ca.US.004.03.1.1 | reverse complement strand
GGTTCATGCATCGCAACAAGATCGTTTCGCGCGAAGACTGGTTCCAGGCGCACAAGGCACACCTGGCCCGCGAGAAGGAACTGACACGGCTTCGCGAGCGGATAGCAGCTGAGCGGCGCGAACTGCCCTGGCTGAAGATCAGGAAGGACTATGTCTTCGAGACCGAGCAAGGGCCGAAAAAACTGACCGGCCTGTTTGCCGGCAACAGCCAGCTGATCGTCTATCACTTCATGTTCGGGCCGGGCTGCAGCCATCATTGCGAGGGGTGCTCGTTCCTTGCCGACCATATCGACGGCGCCAATCAGCACCTTAGACATCACGACGTGTCGCTGGTCGTGGTTTCGCGCGCGCCGCTGGCGGAACTTCTGCCCTACAAGCAGCGCATGGGCTGGAAGTTCGACTGGGTGTCGTCCTATGCCTCCGATTTCAACTTCGACATGCAGGTCTCCTTCACCGACAGGCAGATCGCCGCCGGCGACACCACTTACAATTTCGAGACCCGTCCCAGGACATCGAAGGAGCTTCCCGGCGGCAGTGTTTTCTACAGGGACGAGACCGGCGACCTCTTCCTCACCTTCATGTCGCGCGCCCGCGGCGGCGAGGCACTGATCGGCACGTATGACTATCTCGACATGACGCCGAAGGGCCGCAACGAAACCGGCCCCTATCACGGCCTGATGGATTGGGTGCGCCTGCATGATGAATATCAGGGCAAGCAAGCGGGGCAGGCGAATTGCTGCGATTGAAGATCGTTCACGTCAGCCCAAACATGCGCTAAGGCTGCGGCTGATCGTTTAACGGTATTACCATGCGCTTCCCGGCACTCCTCACCTGGCTCGCCTTCCCGGTCTATATCTGGCAAGGCCTCGGTGTGCGACGCCGCACGACGCGCATGCTGCCGGCGCAGGGGCCGGTCATGCACGAAATATCAGGCAAGGCGCCAGCGATCTCGCTTCTGGTGCTGGGCGATTCCTCCGCCGCTTCGGTCGGCATCGGCAATTCGGAAGATGGGCTTGCCGCGCAACTCGCCGTGCTGATTTCACAGAATACAGGCCGCGCCGTGCGCTGGCGTGCTGCCGGCTTCAATTCGGCGACGTCGGGCCAGATTCGCGACCACGTACTGCCCAATCTGTCGGCCGATCCATGGACGCATATCGTGCTGGCCATCGGCACCAACGACACCAAGAATTTTCACTCCGTGCCGCGCTTCAAGAAGGAGTTCGGCGGGCTGCTCTATGGCCTGCGCGCCAAATGGCCGGAAGCGCGTGTGGTGTGGTCGCCGGTGCTGGAGTTCACGCGGGCGCCGGCGATGCCGCCGCTGCTCGGCAAAATCCTCGAAATCCGCGCCACCGAAATGAACCGGATGGGTGAACGCCTTTGCCTGGAGCGCGGTGCGGTGTCGGCGCCGCGCCTGCCGATCACCAATCCCGAGGCCGGCTTTGCCTCCGACGGCTTTCACGCATCGGAAGCCGGTTACCGCGCCTGGGCAGAACATCTCGTCGACCTTGTGCTAGCCAATTAGAGGGCCGGCACGGCCCACCTTGCCGGGTGCTGGTCTATGTCCAATGCCCAAGCACGGCTGTTATCGAAATCGCCGCCATCGCCAGCAGCGCCAGCTTCCAGAAGTCGCTGCGCCGTTTCAGCCCCGGCCAGCCGAGCGGCTTGATCAACTGGATGACCATGATGCCAACAATGA
>NZ_RZQG01001130.1:0-1696 GCF_003998635.1 Mesorhizobium sp. M7D.F.Ca.US.004.03.1.1 | reverse complement strand
ACCTGAGAGGCCGAGGCCGAGGCCGACGCACGCGCCGTGTCCAGCGTCGAGTCGGAGCCGACGCCACGCCTCGTCAGTTCGATGGCGCGGGCCAGCGATGTCTGATCGAGCGCGGCCTGCGCTTTCTGCGCGTCGAGATCGGCGCGCTCGACGGCGTCGTCGAGCTGCAGCAGAACCGCATTGTCGGCCACTTTCTGGTTGGCATGGAAAAGGATGTCCTTGACGATGCCGGTGGTCTCAACCGTCAGGTCAACACCGCGTACGGCCTTGACCGTACCGATCGCCTCGACGCCCGGCGTCCAGGTTGAAGGCTTTGCGATGGTCGTCGACACAGTTGCCGCCGGCGGCTTCATCGATGCGAAATACTGCTTGATGCCGTTGTCGCGCAGGAAGTTGAAGCCGACGATACCGCCGACCACGACAACGAGCACGGCCAGAACCAGAACGATGATAAAGATACGGAGTATGCGCTTGAACAAGGAGGTCCCCTCAGTCGAAATCCGGCGCGAAGCGCGGACATCGGGACACATATCGACTGCGGGTCCCGATTTCAAATAGTGGCGGTCTTACTGTACCGTCTGGACGGTCTTGTCAATTGGGCCTAAGCTTGCGAAGGGAGGCGCCATGAGAGCCCAACGAACGAACTCGCGCGAGAAAATTCTCGCTGCGGCGGCCGATGTCGCACGGGAATCCGGGCCCGGCAGCCTGTCGCTGGAAGCGGTCGCCAGCCGCGCCGGTGTATCGAAGGGCGGGCTGCTCTACAATTTCCCGACCAAGGCCAAATTGATGCAAGGTCTGGTCGAAGGCTATCTGCGTGAATTCGAGCACGCGCTGGACTCCGCCCGCACGAATGACAAGGACGAAAATCCGCTGGCCGTCTACATCAGGCTGTCGGCCAATGATTGCGAGGACAAGCAGCCGTCCGCGTCCTGGATCTTCTCGGCGATCGCCGAGGATCCCGATTTCATGACGCCGATAAAGACATTCAAGCGGCAGCTTTTCGAGCGGCTGAAGGGCGAGACGCCGGACCTCAAATCGCTGCTGGTCTGCTACCTCGCCATCGAGGGATTGCGCAGCATGAACCTCTTCGATTCGGACGTCCTGTCGAAAGACGAGCGAGAGCTGCTGGTATCGTCCTTGCTCGAGATTGCCAGATAGGCACGGCTGATCGAGGGGCTCAATCCACGGCGCGCTCGATGTCGCGGCGCAGGACGATCGCGGTTGTCAGGTCCTCGACACCGCCATGACTGGCGATCAGATCGCGCAGCGTGTTCAGCCTGTCGATGGACGGCACCTCGATCTCGACGATGAGATCGAGCTGGCCGCTGACCGATGACACCCGCCGGACTTCCGGATAGCGCGCCAGCTGGTCGAGGATACCGATCGACGGCGTGCGTATCAGCGTGACAAGCAGGAAGGCGCAGATCAGCCCCTTGTCCATCTGACCGATATCGGCGCGGTAGCCACGGATGACGCCGCTTTTTTCCAGCGAGGCCACCCGCTCGCTCGTCGCGCTGCGCGACAGGCCGATGCGTCCCGCAAGCGTCTTCAGCGGGATGCGGGCCTCCTTCGACAGGATGCCGAGAATGTCCCTGTCCTTGGCGTCCAGTTCCCTCATCACACCACGCTCCCATCCGCTTCCGTTAATGTGCCGGCCAATGCAGTCATTGTGCCGGCGCAACCGACGCTTTGCCGG
>NZ_RZQG01000112.1:0-10756 GCF_003998635.1 Mesorhizobium sp. M7D.F.Ca.US.004.03.1.1 | reverse complement strand
ACGCAGCGGTGTGAGACGGGCATTCTTGTGGATGTTCATTCGGACCCTCCGATGGATGCTGAAGCGTGGTAACTCCAGTCTCCTCGGTCCGGTCCGAATGGACAACCTCTCGAAAGCTCACACCTAGGATGGGTGCTGCCACGCGGCTCGGACTCAGCGTGCATTATCACGTAAATGTTGAGAGAATGAATGGCGCCGCGAAGGGCAATTCCAGCCGTCCAAAGCGACAGGCGTGTCGCGGCCTCGACATTGCAGTGGCGCTTACCTAACACGGCCTCACACTGCCCTCTAAACGGCCCCGAATTTGAACTGACGGCCCCTGGCCGGTTCATCGGGCAGGTCAAGGGCTAGGTGTAGTACACAGGGCTCATAACTTTCAGTTTCTAGTTGGTACGATGGGCCGTGGACGGTCGATGCAGACTTCAAGATGGCGAACGAAGCTCTCCATGCGTGCGTTGTCGAGGCAAGTGCCTTTGCCATGCTCGCGACTGGAGAGATTTCAAAATGAGCCTTGTAAGCGGAGAATGCCGCCGACGCTGTTCGGCTTGCTCGTGCCCTTGACGGCGGTAGGCTCGGCAGGGCCGAGGCCAGAGTTGCCGTAGTGGTCGTAATCGACCTCGGCTGTGACCGTGAAGCCGGGAACGACCATGTAGGCGACGTTTGCAGCCACACCAGCATCCTTGAGCTGATCACCCGAGACCTGAAGGTTGAACGAAGTTTTCTCGTCAAACTCGTAGGTGGCGCCCGCCCAGAAAGCCCACTGGCCGTTCCAGATTTTGTACGAGCCGCGCCCATGATTGGCAATTGCGCCGTTTGAGTCCTCGTTGAGACTGGCATTGGAACCGTAGCCGAAGAGTCCAAACAGCGACAGCTGGTTTGTGACAGCGACGTCGACGCGGATCTTGCCGGCAAAAGCTTCGTAATTGCTGTCATAAGCCGCGACGCCGATGATCGAGCCCCAGCCTTGCGTGTATTTCAAGCCGGCGACAACGTGCGGAATATAGCTGTCGATAGTACCGGCTGAGCCCGATCCTTGTTCGAGCGAAATCACAGTCGAAATGCCGTTGCCGGCGTCGAAGTGGTACTGAGCCACGTTGGTGTCGAAGCCGGCCGACGGAACGAGCATACTATCGAGAACGTTGCCAGCGTAGCTTGCAAACGTATCGAAGGCCGACCCCTCCTTGCCAACTCGCAGGCCTCCCAGCTCGACCCAGGCAGAAGCCAGTGCGAGGCCGCTGTTGAAATCATAGTTCTGAGGACTGTCATGCGAGTTAGCGCTGTTGCCAAAATTCACCTGGGTTTCGGTATAGGTCGTCAACGCGCCGAGCTCGGTCTGCTGGCCGGTCCAAGTTTTGAACGTGAAGCGTGTGCTGTTTCGCCAAGTGCCTTGGTCCTCGCCAGTTCTCACGTCCGAGGTTCTTGCGCTGTCATACGATCGGACGTCACCCAGGCCGATATCGTAACGGACATAGCCGCCGATGCGCAGGCAGGTCTCGGTGTTGGGAATATAGGAATATCCCGAGCCGAGGACGTCGCAGATCTTGATGTACTCGGCCGGTTCCCGCTCGGCGCCAGCTGCTCGACCGACGGAAATGGTCATCAGAGCAGTTAAGCCGAGAAGAGGACTCTTGATGTACATGTCTAGATCTCCATGAAGGAATAAAAAGGATAGAGGCGAAAGAGCAAGCTTTTCCTCTAAATTTTGTGCGTGTTGTCTCCAATATGTGGACGCCAAAGCGCTTGACACGAGAGGTGAGCCAGCGTAAAAGCCACATGTACTTATAATAGTGTTTTCTGCTAGGAGATTCATTATCGTTTACATGTGAAACACTCCGGTCGGACCGCTGCAGCTCTCCGAATAGAGCAGCAAGCGACATGCCAACCTGAAGCGTAGATGCGGCCGACACCAAAATCGGGCCGACGCGCCTTCGTCTCGCTGGAATCACTTTTTTTGAGGGTCACTGCGAAAAGAAATGTGCGACACGGTTCGCCATGTTCGATATGTGACAGTCTCGTTTAACAGCGACGGCTTCCCGTCTGACCGCAACGGAGGCCGCGCCATCCGCTACCGAGAAGGATCACTGCGCGTACGCTCCGCAAGGGCTGCGCCAGGAACAGAGGGCGTGCACGTCCGAGGCGTCGCATGGTGGCCGCAGCACCTTTTCGCCGCTGTAAGTTCGCCGTGCAGGTACATTGCGCGGCCGGAAGCGAGAGGGAGCGCACCCTGAAACGGCTGCCTACGGCTCGCCTCGAGTAATTGGCGATGAACAGTATTCTCGAGAACTTAGTCTCGACGGAAAGAGCAACGAAAGGAAGCCGCTTGGACGAGCACGATCCGAAGGAAGAACCGATCGAGACCATTTTCCGCAACGGCACAATCACTGCCGTGGGTATCCTGCTTGCCTTTTCCCTCGGCTTCCTCACTCATTGGGCCGCGAACCCCTTGCCATGGCAACTCTACGATCTGTTCGCCGTAGTGCCGATCCTGCTCGGCATCGCACTGCAGATGAGAGCGCTGTCCATGCTGCTCGACATGAGTTCCTTGCGGCGCCCCATCTACGAACGCGCCAATCGCATTTTCATGGTCGGCCTCATCCAGACCGCGTGTGGCGTCGGCATGGCCATCTTGGTCGATCTTTTCGGGATATCGGTAGGGGGCACGCTGCCCGGCGCTTGACGACAAGCCACACCGCTCTTCGCTCGAAGCGACGTCAAGCCGGGGAACCTTGTGCACCCCCTAGCGGCGTCCTCCTTTCATCAAATGAGCCGACGTCAGCTTTAGAGCGTCTCGGTGGCTAAAGCCGGTATGGTTTTTCGGCCGGCAGGGAAGGCCGCTGGCTGGACCTGGATGGCGTCTGAACGAGGCTTGACAGGTCCGTTGCGTCGGACATGAATTTCGCATTGCAAAGTTCTTCCGCAGACGCCTCAAGCACACTGCACTGGCGTCACGTACTCAGACGTTGAATGCGGCACCGCACCATCACCTCAGGCGCAACCATGGCACGCGCGCTCCCCGGCGTGGTTGACCCCATCCTGTCCAAACGAGACTGCGACATAAGCGGGACGCACTGACTTAGGTCAGAGACCAGGACGAGCGCGCAACGAAAGAATGATGGATGAGCGACGTGGGATGACAGCTCCTTGCACACCTCAATCCTGACAAAGTACCGGGACCCCCGGCCGCCTTGGTATACCATCTATCCGACTGTGCCAGACTTCTCTGCGGCAGTTGGTGCTGACGATTATGAGGAATGGCTGGGGGGCCTCCCGGCCGACGAATCGGTGTCGCTCTATTTCCACATTCCGTTTTGCCGATCCATGTGCTGGTATTGCGGCTTCCCTACCGCGGTCATCCGTCGCAACGGCCCGATCCTTAATTATTTAGCGGTGCTGCGTCAGGAGATCAGTTTGGTGTCGGAGCAAGTGCGGCAAGGGCTGCCGGTGAGCGATGTGCATTTCGGCGGCGGAACGCCTCACCTTATCGGGCCAGCCGAGCACTTGGCGCTGATGGAATTTCTACGCCGCCACTTCGCTTTCAGCAAAACTGCTGCGATCGCCGTGGAGATCGATCCCCGAACGTTCACACCGGAAATGGCCGAAGCCCTGGCAGCTAACGGTGTCAACCGCGCGAGCATCGGATGCAGAGCTTTGATCCCGATGTGCAAAGGCGATCAATCGGATCCAGAGTAAGGTGCAGACGGCCGCTGCAGTCCAAAATCTCCGCCGGCATGGCGTTGGCCATATCAACTTCGACCTCATCTTCGGTCTACCGAAACAGACTGTGCAGTCCTGCATCCAGACCGCGATGGCTGCGGTCGCCATGCGCCCCAACCGGCTTGCGGTGTTCGGATACGCGCATATTCCTTCCGTGATAAAGAATCAGCGCCTAATCGAGCAGGCAGGTCTACCGGACGGCGATCTTCGCGCCGAACAGGCTGCAACTGTCGCCGAGACATTGGTTGGCGCTGGCTACCGGGAGATCGGGCTCGATCATTTCGCTCCGCCGGACGACGAACTTGCGCTAGCGCCAGAAGACCGGGCGCCTACGGCGTAATTCGCTGGGATACTCGGCCGATACTTGCAAAACGTGATCGGCTTCGGCGCGTCGGCTATTGGCCGAGTCCGCGAGGGGTATGTTCAGAACGAAGTAACACGGGATTCTTACGCCCGGCACATCGCAAGTGGACGTCTGGCGACATCAAAGGGTCACCGTCTGACCGACGATGACCGGGTGCGCGCAGCGATCATCGAGCGACTGATGTGCGATTTGGAGGCCGACGTGCCGACCATCTGTGCCGCCCACGAAATCGAACCAGCTCGTTTTCTCGATTCAGTTGAGAGTTTGGTGACGCTGGCTGAGGAGGGGATCCTGGACGTCGAAAACGGCTTCATCCGCGTGCGGCCGGAGCACCGCTTTGTTGTTCGCGCCGTTGCTGCTGCATTCGATGCTTTTCTCGCGAATCGATGAGTTGAGGCCACGACGCCGAAAGGCATCAGACCTTGTTTGGCGCTCGTCGGCATGGGCTCTCGCAGAAGACTCCGCAAGCGTATGCAGGGGACTTCCACTTGACGCCGCGTTCACCATCATCTCGCCTGGGTGCGCGCGAAAGCGCACAACCCGGAGCACGCTGCTCTCGGTGTGAGGCTGTGCTCTGCAAAGCACCGGTGATCCACCCTGTCCCTGGACAGCAGCTTGATGGCGTCATCTTGGAGGACGAGAAAAGATTGTCGAGGTACGGGTACGAATTGCCTCGGTCGTCCGTTCAATCGAAAGCACTGTCTGCGGAGGCACCTCTCCTTCATGCAGTGACAGGAGATGCTGGGCGACTTCCTTATCTGCTGCGGTGAGTCGATGATTTAGGCGGAGAAAGTCCATCCAGGTGGGGGTGCGGAATGTCTCCGTCCAAAGTGACGGTGTTTGCAGATTTCGCTGGAGCGTCCAGTTTCGTGCACCGGCACGGCTCTGGACGTGTCGCCGCGTGCGCATGGAGCCCAGAAAGGCCTCGATATTTTCCTCCGATATCAAATACTCGACCTTGGCCACGATAGGGCCACTTCTGGGTTTCAGATCGAGAGCCACGTCCGGCGGATGAAAAACTGAACTTTCTTGATCGGTTTCTTCCCAGGGACGGACCGGCAACACGATCCCCGCTGCTGCAACCAGCAACAGAGCGCCTGCGGCGCCCTCCAATGCTGAGGTCAAGGAATAGTTTTGCGCGACAGAACCCCAGATCCAGCTGCCAGCAGCCATACCGCCTGCGCTCAAGGCGTAGTAAATGGAGAGCGTGCGGCCTACAACCCACCTTGGGCTTGCCAACTGCACCGACACGTCAATGCCCGTCCAGGTGATAAGCCAACCCGCTCCGCCGAGCGCCAGCGAAATGGCCGCCACAGGAAGCGACGATGTAAGGGCAAGGGAGAGGCAACAGACTGCACAAGCCACAGAGGCGAAGGCCACCAGCCTGTTTTGAGACGTGACCTTCCTCAAGAAGCCGTTGCCCATACCCGCGATGAAAGCACCCATGCCGAAGCCGGCCAATAAGATACCGTAGACAATTGGCCCACTCTTCAACTGATCCCGGACGACGAGGGGGAGCAACGCCAGAATGGAGATGCTTGCCAACCCGAAAAGAGCGGCTCGGGCGGTCGCTGCCCTGATCTCCAAAGACATCGCCGTAAAGCGCACTCCGTCATGAATTGCCGTCGTCATTCTCTCACGAGGGAGAGGCGAAGAGCGGACCTCCCATTTGGTGCGCCATATCGCGCTTATGGGCGCCAGATCACTCACCGCAGCCAAGGCGAAAGCGGCCAGCGGCCCAAAGACGGCCAGGATCACGCCCCCCAAGGCTGGACCAACGCTGCGCACAATGTTGTATCCGACGGACATAAGCGTCACTGCGGCCGGAATGTCGCGTTTGTGAAGGATATCGCCGACCGAAGCGTGCCAAGCCGGATCATTCAAGGCAAAGCCGCAGCCGGCCAGGAAACCTAACCCGAGAATCAGCCAAGGACTGACAAATCCCAGACCCACAGAAATCATCAGCGTCGTCGACGCCGATGCTATCAGGCAGTGTCCCGCAAACATCACCCACCGGCGGCTGAAGTTGTCGGCAATGGCTCCGGCGAAAACTGAGAGGAAGAACACCGGCAATGTGGATGCGGCCTGGACGAGTGCCACCATGAGGTCGGACGCTGAAATCGTTGCCATAAGCCAACTGATGGCGACCGTTTGCACTAGCCAACCGAGGCTGGAAATCTGGGTGGCCGCCCAAATTGAGCGAAACACCTTGTTTCGAAATGGGGCGAGCGTCTTTGAAACGGGCGGTTGGGGATTTTCGCTCTGCATGAGGTATTGCTGGCCTTCGATGAGCGCTGCGATTTGAGCAAGCGGGTCGATACTTAGACATCGCGGAGCACCGCACGGACCCCAGCTCTATGGAGCTTGCCGGCGACTATTTGCGTATTGAGCCATTCTCATAGTCTCATTCATGAGCAGTCCTGTGCGCAAGCATTGCTTTGCTAAATTCCCACCACAAGCGCGCCGCCGCTGAGACCCGCACCCGCTGCCGCCAAGAGGACTTTCTCGCCAGGCCGAAACGGCTGCGCCCGATGGGCCAGCGACAATGAGAGCGGGATCGTCGCGGCGGAAGAGTTGCCATATTCGGCGATCGTCTTGACGATCGAGTGATCAGCGATGCCGAGGTTCCTGCCGACCGCGTCGAAAATGCGCGCATTGGCCTGATGCGGCACGAAACGATCGAGGTCTTGCGGCCTCAGTCGGGCAGCAGTGAGCGCATCTCTCGAGCAGGCGGTCATCATCTCCACGGCCTTGCTGAATACTTCACGGCCGTCAGTGATCGTCATCCGTGTCTGCGCGAGGTCGAGGTCGGCATGGAACGGAGTGTTGCTTCCCCCGGCGGGAATCTGGATTAGCCCGTAGCGCGAGCCGTCGGAATCCACCGAAGCGCCGAGAATGCCTCGATCCGCGTCATCGCAGGGACCAATCACCACGGCGCCGGCGGCATCGGCAAACAGCACGGCGCTGGCGCGCTCGGCCAAATTGATGCGGTGGCTGAGGATGTTGGCGGCGATGACAAGGCTCGCTTTGCCGTGCAGGCGGGTGAACCCGTCGGCGAACATCAGCGCATAGATGAAGCCGGCGCAGGCGCCGGTCAGGTCGATCGCTCCGGCGCGGCCTAGCCCCAGCCGATGTGCGACCAGCGGCGCGCTTGGCGGCAGAAGGTGATCGGGCGTCGACGTGGCGAGCAAGAGTAGACCGACGTCGCCGCGGTCGATACCGGCATTGGTCAGCGCCATGTCGCCGGCAGAGGCGGCAAGGCCCGACAGCGTGTCTTCGTCTGTTGCCCAGAAGCGCGAGCGAATTCCGGTGCGCCGCTCGATCCAGCCGGGCTCAAGCCCGAGCCGGTCTTCGATTTCCGGGTTCTCGACCTTGCGCGTCGGCGCATGATGGCCGAAGCCGAGAACGCGCGACGATAGGTTCATGGCCGCGAGCCGAAGCGTTCGCCGGCCTCCTCTATCGCGTCATAGAGCCCGTCCAATTCGTCGCTGGTGATGCAATAGGGCGGCAGAAGATAGAGGACATTGCCGAGCGGGCGCACCAACAGGCCGCGCTCAAGGAAAAAAGCGCGCAGTTTTGGCCCGATCTCGGCCAGATAACCGGCTGAGCCGGTGCGTAGGTCGAGTGCCGCGATGGTGCCGGTTGTCCGGCAGTCGGTGAAATATGGATTGTCCCGGAAGCGTTGCAGCCCCGCGGCCTGCCTCGCGCTCAAGACCGCGATCCGCTCGGCCACCGGCTCGTCACGCCAGATCTCGACATTGGCAAGTGCTGCCGCGCAGGCGATCGGATTGGCGGTGTAGGAGCTCGAATGGAAAAACGTCTTCTTGCGATCCTCCGAAAAGTGAGCGTGGAAGATGGCATCGGTGGCGATCGTGGCGGCCAGCGGGATGGTACCACCGGTCAGACCTTTCGAGGTGCACAAGATGTCGGGCGAGACGGACGCCTGTTCGCAGGCAAACATGGTTCCGGTGCGCCCCCAGCCGGTCATCACTTCATCGGCGATCACGAGCGTGCCGGAGGCTTCGGCGATCCTCTTCAATTCGGCAAGAACCCAGGCCGGATACATCAGCATGCCGCCGGCGCCAAGCACCAGCGGCTCGACGATCAGCGCGGCTGCGCGCCGGTCGCGGCTAACGGCCTCGAACCGATCCAGCGTTTCCTGCTCGCGCCCGGCGGCCGGGAAGGGGATGGTGTCGACCTCGAACAGCAAAGGCTCATAGGCGGCGTTGAAGACGCCACGGGCGCCGACGCTCATCGTGCCGATGGTGTCGCCATGATAGCTGTGCTCCATGACGGCGATGCGCGAACGCGACGCGCCGATGTTACGGAAATAGCCGAGCGCCATCTTCAGCGCGACTTCGACTGAGGTCGAGCCACTGTCGGAATAGAACACCCGGTGGAGGCCGGCGGGTGCGATGCCTACAAGCGCCTCGGCCAGCCGTTCGGCCGGCTCGTGGGTGAAGCCCGCGAAGATGATCTGGTCGAGGCTCGAGGCGGTCGTCTCGATGGCCTTCATGATGCGGGGGTGGCGATGGCCATGGGTGACGACCCACCAGGAAGAAATCGCATCGAGGATGCGGAAGCCGTCGGCCTTGTGGAGATAGGCGCCTTCAGTCAGCACGATTTCAGGGAGCGAGGGCTCTAGCGCGTGCTGCGTGAACGGATGCCAGACTCGAGACTCCGCCATCAGTCGCCTCCGGCAATCATGGCCAGGTCGAAGCCGGAAATCATTGCATCTCTCAACGTTTCACCCGTCAGCGGACCGAGGTGCGGCAGCCTGCCCAGCTGCGGCACGCCGCCGAATTCCACGATTGTCCTTTGTGTATCGGCCACCTCTTCGCCAATGAAGGCAATGCCGATGAGCGGGATGGAGCGGGCTCTCAGGGCCTCGATCGACAACAGCGTATGATTGATGGTGCCAAGCGCGGTGCGGGCGCACAGTATGACCGGCAGCCGCCATTGTTCGAATATGTCAATGAACCTTGTCTGTCGATTGAGCGGCACCATCAGCCCGCCGGCGCCTTCGATGACGAGCGGTGTCGGCAGGACCGGAAATGAAAGATCGTCGGCCTCGATCGCGACGCCGTCGATTTCGGCTGATCGATGCGGCGACAGCGGCATCGTCAGTCGATAGACTTCGGGCAGCACGCGTCCGTCGGGCAAGCCGGAAAGCCGGGCGACGACCTCGCTGTCGGTCTCCTCGTTGAGGCCCGATTGCACCGGCTTCCAGTAGAAGCCGTCGAGCAGCCCGGCAAGTCCGGCCGAAAACACTGTCTTGCCAATTCCAGTGTCTGTTCCGGTGACGACGATGCGTTTGGTCATGCTGTGGCCAACACTCCGACGAGAGCCTCGACCATGGCGGAAATGTCGGCTTCGTCGACGTTGAGAGTCAGCGAAATGCGCAGGCGCGACGTACCCTCAGGCACTGTCGGCGGGCGAATGCCGCGTATGTCGAAGCCGCGTGCCTGCAGTCCTGCCGCCACCGCCATGGTGCGGCTGTTATCGCCGATCACAAGCGGCTGGATCTGCGAGCCGCTGGGCATCACGCCGCAGCGTTCGGCCAATTGCCGGCTCGCGAAAGCGACACGCTCGTGCAACTGAGCACGACGCATAGGCTCGTCAGACAGAATAGTCAGCGCCTCACGTGCCGCGACTGCCATCAGCGGCGATGGTGCGGTCGCATAGATGAATGGCCGGCACCGGTTGATAAGATAGTCGCACAGTGTTCGCGGTCCGGTAACGAGCGCGCCGGATGCGCCAAGCGCCTTGCCGCATGTGTGGAGCGTGACGATGTTGTCGCGGCCTTCATACGCGGCGGCCAGTCCCCGGCCGTCCGGTCCCCAGACGCCGGTGGCATGCGCTTCATCGACGACGATGAATGCCTGGTACCGATCAGCCAGCGCGACCAGGCTCTCCATCGGCGCACGGTCGCCATCCATGCTGTAAAGGCTTTCGAAGGCGATCCACACCCGCCCCATGCCGCCTTCGGCGCGCCAGCGGGTGATTGCGTCCTCGACAGCGTCGACGTCGTTGTGCGCGGCCAGCTTGAACTCAGCGCGCCCGGCCTGGGCACCCTCATGCATGCTGGCATGAGCGAGCTCGTCGAGGACCAGCAGGTCGCCTTTCTGCGGCAGGGCCGTCAGCAGAGCGAAGTTGGCGATATAGCCGCTGCCGAAGAACAGTGCACGCTCGGCTCCGAAAAATGCCGCTGCGTCCGCCTCCAGTTGCTCATGTTCCGGTGCATTGCCGCGCAACAGCCGCGATCCGGTGGCGCCCACTGGCGTGCCCCGCGCAATCGCCGTCGAAACCGCATCGCCCAGTCTTTTGGAGGCGGCAAGTCCGATATAGTCGTTCGACGAGAAGTCGAGCCCGGCGCGCGGTGCGAGCGTCCGCAACCGGTCCTTGCGCCCCAGTCCCCGCAAGGTTGCGTCATAGCGGGCAAGAATTGCCTCCTTCATTGCGTGGCGAGTTCCATAGGCTCAATGCCGAGGCGCCGGAACAGAAGGGTATCCTTGTCCTCGCCGGGATTTCCCGCCGTCAGCAGCGTGTCGCCGACAAAGATCGAATTGGCGCCGGCAAAGAAGCACAGCGCCTGCGTTTCGTCGCTCATCGCCGTCCTGCCGGCGGACAGCCTTACATAGGATTTCGGCATCATCACCCGCGCGAGCGCAACGATGC
>NZ_RZQG01001129.1:0-1697 GCF_003998635.1 Mesorhizobium sp. M7D.F.Ca.US.004.03.1.1 | reverse complement strand
GTCTGGCCTCGGGCAAGGCCTATATCGGCCTGCGCGATTTCGGCAAGAAACTGACATCCTATCTCGGCAAGCGGGCGGATCGTGCGATTACAAGGGCGGTCGAGCATGCTCGCGGCTACGTCACCGGCGGCACGCTGTTCGAGGAGCTCGGTTTCTACCACATCGGCCCGATCGACGGTCACAATCTCGAGCATCTGATCCCGGTCCTGAAAAATGTCCGCGACAATGGCGAAGGCCCGGTGCTGATCCATGTCGTGACCCAGAAGGGCAAGGGCTACGCGCCGGCGGAGGCCGCCGCCGACAAGTATCACGGCGTCAACAAGTTCGACGTCATCACCGGCGCGCAGGCCAAGGCGCCGGCCAACGCACCGGCCTACACCAAGGTATTCGCCGAAAGCCTGGTTCAGGAAGGCCGTGAGGACGACCGTATCGTCGCCGTCACCGCCGCCATGCCGAGCGGCACCGGCCTCGACCTGTTCGGCGAAGCGTTTCCGTCGCGGATATTCGATGTCGGCATCGCCGAACAGCACGCTGTGACCTTCGCCGCCGGCCTTGCCACCGAAGGCTACAAGCCGTTCGCCGCGATCTATTCGACCTTCCTGCAGCGCGCCTACGACCAGGTCGTCCACGACGTCGCCATCCAGAAATTGCCGGTGCGCTTTCCCATCGACCGGGCCGGCTTCGTCGGTGCCGATGGCGCGACCCATTGCGGCGCCTTCGACACCACCTTCCTGGCGACCTTGCCGGGTTTCGTCGTCATGGCGGCGGCCGACGAGGCGGAGCTGCGCCACATGGTGCGCACCGCGGCGAGCTATGATGAAGGCCCGATTGCCTTCCGCTATCCGCGCGGCAATGGCGTCGGCGTCGACATGCCGGAACGTGGCTCGGTTCTCGAAATCGGCAAGGGCCGCATCGTCAAGGAGGGCACCAAGGTCGCATTGCTGTCCTTCGGCACGCGGCTGCAGGATTGTCTGATCGCCGCTGAGGAGCTTGGCGCTGCGGGGCTCTCCACCACGGTCGCCGATGCCCGTTTCGCCAAGCCGCTCGACGAAGATCTGATCCGGCGGCTGGCCCGCTCGCATGAGGTTCTGGTAACAGTGGAAGAGGGCGCCGTCGGCGGCTTTGCCAGCCATGTGCTGCAGTTCCTCGCCCACGAAGGCCTGCTGGAAAGCGGCCTGAAGGTGCGCCCGCTGGTGTTGCCCGACGCGTTCACCGACCACGCCAAGCCCGAGAAGATGTATGCCGATGCCGGGCTCGACGCAGCCGGCATCGTGCGCACGGTCTTCGTCGCGCTCGGGCACAGCACCCGCGCCCAGCGCGCCTGAATCAAAGTCTCAAAGACTTGAATCAGTTTGCCGGCCAACGATCTTAAGGCATTGTTTACGCTGACGTTTGGCTTTTCGCTTACCGTGTCTCTTGGCCGTTTTTCAACGGCGCCCTGCTAGATCATTGGCCAGGCAGGGAGACAACAACAATGAAAACGCTTCTGTGCGGCGTAGCGCTTTGCGCCGTCCTCGTCGCGCCGGCCGTCGCCGAAACGCGCTATGATCGCAGCCTCGAAAAGGCGGCGGTGGGCATCGTCGCCGGCAAGATGGGCGACATCCGCGGCGGTTTTTCCTACAAGCAGGTGCCGCAATTGGTGGTCCTGCCGGACCCTGTCTCCGCGCCTGCGGTTGCGACCGAGCCTTCACGTTAGC
>NZ_RZQG01001128.1:0-1699 GCF_003998635.1 Mesorhizobium sp. M7D.F.Ca.US.004.03.1.1 | reverse complement strand
GCGCAGGACCTGGCGCCAGCCATCCGCTGGTTCGGCATCCAGCGCCTTATCGGCCTGCCGCTCACCGCCTGGATCGCGGTTGGCTGCTTCGTCGTCTTCTCGCTGATCATGGCCAAGACGCCGTTCGGCCGGCATCTCGTGATGATCGGCGGCAACGAGACGGCCACCTTCCGCGCCGGCATCCGGGTGAACCGCAATCTCATCATCGCCTTCGTTCTCGCCGGCGCCATCGCCGGTCTTGCCGGCTGGCTGCTGGCGATCCGCACCTCGGGCGCCACCGCCAATCTCGGCGTCGGTCTGCTATTCAACGCCTTCGCCGCCGTCGTAATCGGCGGCGTCAGTCTGAAAGGCGGCGTCGGCACCCTGCCTGGCGTCTATGCCGGCGTGCTGTTGCTCTCAGCCATCAACACGGCGATCAACCTGATGGGCCTGCCGGCCAACTTCACCCAGGTGATCCATGGCCTGCTGGTGCTGGCCGCCGTGCTGCTCGACGCTTTCAAGCAAACCATCCGCCAAAGACTCGCATAACAGGACGGCTCGCATGACCGGACGACTGAAAGAGAAGGTGGCGCTGATCGTCGGCAGCGCCCGCGGCATCGGCAAGGGCATTGCACTCCGCTTTGCCGAGGAAGGCGCGAGGCTGGTGCTGGCCGACACCGAAGTCGAGGCCGGGCAAGCGACCGCGCACGAGCTGGGCGTTCCCTTCATCCGCACCGATATCTCGCAAATGAGCGATGCCGAGGCAGCCGTCGCGCTGGCGCTCAAGCTCCATGGCCGCCTCGACATCATCGTGCAGAATGCCGGCATCTATCCCTGGCAGCTGATCGAAAACACCAGCGCCGACGACTGGGACCGCGTCATGGCGGTCAATCTGCGCGGCACCTTCAATGCCAGCCGCGCGGCCCTGGTGCCGATGAAGGCGCAAGGCTTTGGCCGCATGCTCTACACCTCCTCCATCACCGGCCCGCATGTCACCAGCCCCGGCCATGGCCATTATTCGGCCAGCAAGGCCGGCATCAACGGCTTCATCCGTGCGGCGGCGCTCGAATTCTCCGGTTACGGCATCACCGTCAACGGTGTCGAGCCCGGCAACATCCTCACCGAGGCCATCGAACTGCATCGGGGTGCTGCCTACATCAAGAACATGGAGGACTCCATTCCACTCGGCCGCCTCGGCAGCCCGCGCGACGTCGCCAACGCCTTCCTGTTCCTCGCCTCCGACGATGCCAGCTACATCACCGGCACGACCATCATCGTCGACGGCGGGCAGCTGCTGCCCGAGGGCAATGATTTTCGGCTGTTGCCGCCTTGATCACAGCACGAACGGCAGTGAATCGCTCAGTCTCCTGACGACGAGGGGAATGAGAAGCATAACTTCAAGCTACAGATCCATCGCCCGCGTATTAGTTGGCGAATATTCCCCCACAAGTTGCAGCGGAACAACTTCGCATCTCAAAGGTTGTTCATCTAGTGCTGATCAAGGGGGATGTTTGGCAATGGCCAATAAAATCAGAACCAGTCATATCTACCAGCGGGCTCATGCTTTGGCCGAGGGTGGTGTCCACCACTCGCCAGCCGAGATCATTGCCGCATTGCTCGCCGAGGGCTACCCGGAAGCGGCCGAGTTGCTGAACTCCAGAAACATCCATGCCGATCTGCTGCGGGTTTGTGACGCGGCGGCGAATGGACAGCCAGGCAC
>NZ_RZQG01001127.1:0-1699 GCF_003998635.1 Mesorhizobium sp. M7D.F.Ca.US.004.03.1.1 | reverse complement strand
GGCGTTGACATAGTCGATCTCGTCTTCACTCAGGCCGGCATCGGCGAGGGCGGCGCGAACCGCGGCGATGGCCGGCGAAGCGTCCGGCTTCGAGCGGGTGCGGTGGAAGTCGTCGGCCTTCTCGCCGCAACCGCCCAGGACGCCGAGAATAGTCGCGCCGCGAGCCAATGCCGCTTTAAGCGATTCCAACACCAGCGCCCCGGATCCCTCAGCCAACACGAAGCCGTCGCGATCCCTGGAGAAGGGCTTCGATGCCTTTTCGGGAATGTCGTTGTGCGTGGAGAGCGCCGAAAGCAATGAGAAACGGATCAATGCCTCGGCGGTGGCAGAGCCGTCCGCGCCGATCGATAGTGCCCGGTCGCATTCGCCGCGTCGGATCGCCTCGACACCGAGCTGGATCGCGGTGGCACCTGAAGCACAAGCCGTCGACAGCGTGATCGGCAGACCGCGTGTGCCAAGACGGTCGGCAAGGCGGTCGGCGATCGAACCGAACTGGGTGGTCTCGAAAATATCCAGCTCTTTCAAGCTACGCGCGACCCGAAGCAGTCTTTCGGCGGCGGTGTCATCCTTGTCCTTGTCAGAATTGTAGAGCGAGAAGCGCTCGGCCCAGTCGAGTTCGACCGGCGGCGATGCGAGGAAGAGCGGTCCGCCGAAATTGCTGGAATCAAGACCGGCTTCGGTCACCGCTTCGAAGCCCGCAAGCTCGGCCAGCTCATAGGTGAGTGGGCTGGCACCTTTCGAACTCGACGGCAGGAAATCGACCATGCCGGAGATGCGGGTGTTCAGTTGATCGATGGGAAAGCGGGTGATCGGGTGAATACCCGACTTGCCCGAGGTCAGCGCCGCCCAATTGTCGGCCTTGCCCACGCCAAGCGAGGTGACAACGCCGATGCCGGTGACGGCGACGATCGGCCTGCCCATGTGATCGTTCAGATTGGCCATCCGGTAGCCCTCGACCTTTTATCGTTTGCAACATGGACCGTGCGGCGTCGCCTTAGGCGGCGTTGACCAGCGCCATGCCTTCGAATTGGTGATAGCCGATCGCCGTTGCAAGGACGGCTGCGGGAACGCCTTCGAACGGCGTCTCGGCTGCGGCATCAAAAACAGGGTAGGCGGCCTTGCGGTCGACGGCGAGTGCCGCCAGCGCCACGGCGAAGGGAAACTGCGCTTCCTTCATGTGTCCGGTCAGCGTCGAGAAGCCGCGCGCGGCGATTGCCGGATTGGCATCGAGCGCGGCTTTTTCGGCTGATGTTGCAGTGTGGGCACCCGATGCGCCCGACAGGGCCAGCAATTTGCCGTTCGGCGATGCAACCTGCTTGAGCAGTGCAGCGATCTCGGCGTCGAGTTCTCCCCGTGGCCGCCTGGCGCGGCCGGAGACGACCGGCCCAAGCTCGGCATAGATTTTCCGACCCCGGTCTGTCGCGTGTTCGCGTTGCTCCAGCACCAGGAAGGCGCCGCCGGATCCGGTCACAACGCCGCCGCCCTCGGCGCCCTGTCTTTGCCAGACCGGCTTCCACGGGCCGCGATGCAAATAGCCGGCAAGCTCATAGCCGAGCAGCATGTCGGAATGTTCGGTCTGGAAGGCACCGCCGACCAGGATGTGCGTCGACTGGCCCGAGCGGATACGCGCGGCGGCCGTTTCAACCGCGGCGACACCGGCACCTTCCTCGCCCATGAAGGTTCTGGACGAACCGGTGAC
>NZ_RZQG01001126.1:0-1699 GCF_003998635.1 Mesorhizobium sp. M7D.F.Ca.US.004.03.1.1 | reverse complement strand
GCGCTGGCGCTCAAGGTGGGTCCAGCTGCGTACGAGGCGGCCCTTCTGGTAGTTGAGATGAGCGAGCTCAACCTGCAGCGTGCCTTCCTTGGTGCGTGCACGCTCGCCGAAGATTTCGAGGATCAGCCCGGTGCGATCCAGCACCTTGGCGTTCAGCTCTTTCTCGAGATTGCGCTGCTGCACAGGGGTTAGCGGATGGTCGACGACGACCACTTCCGCATGTCCCTCTTTGACGATTTCAGCGAACTCGGCGACCTTGCCGCTGCCGAGCAATGTCGCCGGGCGCGGATCGTTGACGGTGACCACCGCTGTGTGGATCAGATCAAGGTTGATGGCGCGGGCAAGGCCGACGGCCTCGTCGTGGCGAGCGTCAGCCGAACGCATCAGCCGTGGGCGGTTGGTCTCGTCGTCGTTGCGCTGGTGGCGGGTAAGGACGGGCACAATGACAACGGCCCGGGTCGGGCCGTTGGCTTCCGTCCCGGGATGATGCGCTGGTTTTCCGCGAACGGTGGCGTCCGCGTCTTTCTCACGTGCCAATCAGGCGCCCTGGCTTTCCTCGCCATCG
This sequence comes from Mesorhizobium sp. M7D.F.Ca.US.004.03.1.1, assembly GCF_003998635.1. Lineage (NCBI taxonomy): Bacteria > Pseudomonadati > Pseudomonadota > Alphaproteobacteria > Hyphomicrobiales > Phyllobacteriaceae > Mesorhizobium > Mesorhizobium sp. M7D.F.Ca.US.004.03.1.1. The sequence goes on along the minus strand of NZ_RZQG01001126.1, from coordinate 1,134 downwards.
AACATCTGAACCGGCTGGCTCGGCATGATCGTGGAAATGGCGTGCTTGTAGACGAGCTGGGAGTGACCGTCACGGCGCAGCAGCACACAGAAATTGTCGAACGAAGTGACCACGCCGGTCAGCTTGACGCCGTTGATGAGGAAGATGGTGAGTGGGTTCTTGCTCTTGCGAACTGAATTCAGGAACAGGTCCTGAAGGTTTTGCGATCGTTCCGCCATTGTTCTTGTCTTTCGCCGATCCCCTTCGGTTTGCAAGCCAATGCGCCAAATTAACGGGCGCATGTCAAGCTCGCAAACACCGTCTTGTCGTCAGTAACGACAAGCAGAACGAGATATATTGATGTTCATTCCACCTGTGCGGTTATCAGGCTGGACTTTTTTCCGCAATGTCAAAAAAGGCTTGCCGCAAGGAAAGTGTTATTGAGCCGGGGTGCCCGTTAGCGACCGTATCGCCGTCGATGGCCACCACCGGCATGGCAATTGTCGTTGCGGAACTGATGAACGCCTCGCGTGCCGCCTTGGCCTCGGCAACGGAAAAGCCGCGCTCCTCGATCTTCAGGCCTAGCTTGGCCGCCACTTCAAACATGGTCGTGCGGGTGATGCCGCGCAGGATGCCATGCTCGGCCGGCCTGGTGACCAGGACGCCGTCCCTGGTGACGATCCAGGCGTTGGACGAGCCGCCTTCCTTGACGTTACCGTCGGTGTCGACGAACCAGGCTTCCTGGGCGCCGGCCTCCTTGGCCTTCTGCTTGGCCAAGACATTGGGCAGCAACCCGACGCTCTTGATGTCGACGCGGTCCCAGCGGTTTTCCGGCACGGTAATGACCGCGATGCCGGTCTCGGCTCGCTTTGCACCAGCGGCGGGATCGGCCTTCCTGGCAGTCACCACCAGGGATGGCTTGGTGTCGGCGGAAGGGAAGACAAAGTCGCGGCTGGCAACGCCGCGCGTCACCTGGACATAGACCAGGCCGTTGGCGACATGATTGCGGTTGACCACCTCGCGCAGGATCAGCGGCAGCACGTGAGAGGTGACTGGCCAGGCGATTGACAATTCGGTCAGCGAGCGGTTCAGCCGGGCCAGATGGCGCGGCATGTCGACGATGAAGCCACGCGCCACCTCGCAGACCTCATAGAC
>NZ_RZQG01001125.1:0-1712 GCF_003998635.1 Mesorhizobium sp. M7D.F.Ca.US.004.03.1.1 | reverse complement strand
GTGCGGGCATCGGCTGATTGGTCGTGTTGCACCTGTTCTGACCTGACCAACGGACGAGCAGCTGGCTGGACTCAACGACTGAGCTTTCAGGGCCGCCACAAGCCCTTCAGTGCCGGGCATGGCCCGATCTGAATAAATTCAATCGGTTTGCAAGAAGGCATTGCGGCGAAAGCCGGGCAAAAACCGAACAATATCTTGACGTTCCGAGCCCCGTTTCGCATACACCGCTGCGAAGGGTTGGATTCCGTCTGAGGAATACGGTCTCTGTCTCAACGGCCCAGGGAGGGGTTCTTTTGGGCCATCAATAGAGGAAAATCCGGCAATGACAATTATTTCCGCCGTCATCGCCTGCGGCCTGCTTTCAATCCTTTACGCCATCTGGGCGACACGTTCGGTCCTTGCGGCCGATCAGGGCAATGCACGCATGCAGGAAATCTCCGCGGCTATCCGCGAGGGCGCACAAGCCTATTTGGCGCGTCAGTACACCACCATCGCTATCGTTGGCGTCGTCGTCCTTGTGCTCGCCTGGTGGTTGCTGTCCATCACCGCCGCGATCGGCTTCCTGATCGGTGCGGTGCTTTCGGGCGCCGCCGGCTTCATCGGCATGCATGTCTCCGTTCGCGCCAACGTTCGCACGGCGCAGGCCGCATCAAACAGCCTCGCTGCCGGCCTCGACATAGCGTTCAAATCGGGCGCCATCACCGGCATGCTGGTTGCTGGCCTGGCCTTGCTCGGCGTATCGATCTACTACCTTGTCCTGACCCACTTCATGGGCCTTCAGCCCAATGACCGCATCGTCATCGACTCGCTGGTCTCGCTCGGCTTCGGCGCATCGCTGATCTCGATCTTCGCCCGTCTCGGCGGCGGTATCTTCACCAAGGGGGCGGATGTCGGCGGCGATCTCGTCGGCAAGGTCGAAGCCGGTATTCCCGAAGACGATCCGCGCAATCCGGCCACCATCGCCGACAATGTCGGCGACAATGTCGGCGACTGCGCCGGCATGGCCGCCGACCTGTTCGAGACCTATGCGGTGACCGTCGTCGCCACCATGGTTCTGGCTGCCATCTTCTTTGGCGGCACCCCTGTCCTGGGTGCGGCCATGCTTTATCCGCTCGCCATCTGCGGCGCTTGCATCCTGACCTCGATCGTCGGCACCTTCTTCGTCAAGCTCGGTTCCAACGGCTCGATCATGGGCGCACTCTACAAGGGCCTGATCGTCACCGGCCTGCTATCCATCGTCGGTCTTGGCGTCGCCACCTCGGTCACCCTGGGCTGGGGCGAGATCGGCACCGTTGCCGGCATGGCCATCACCGGCAAGAACCTGTTCATCTGCGGCCTCGTCGGCCTCGTGGTGACCGGTCTCATCGTCGTGATCACCGAATACTATACCGGCACCAACAAGCGCCCGGTCAACTCCATCGCCCAGGCGTCGGTCACCGGTCACGGCACCAACGTCATCCAGGGCCTTGCGGTCTCGCTGGAATCGACGGCGCTGCCGGCGATCGTCATCGTCGGCGGCATCATCTCGACTTATCAGCTCGCCGGTCTCTTCGGTACGGCGATCGCGGTCACCACGATGCTCGGCCTTGCCGGCATGATCGTTGCTCTCGACGCCTTCGGCCCGGTCACCGACAATGCCGGCGGCATTGCTGAAATGGCCGGCCTGCCCAAGGAAGTGCGCCAGTCCACCGACGCGCTCGACGCCGTCGGCA
>NZ_RZQG01001124.1:0-1715 GCF_003998635.1 Mesorhizobium sp. M7D.F.Ca.US.004.03.1.1 | reverse complement strand
CTGTTTGCCGACGACCTGGAAATCGCCCTGCAATTGCTGGACGGACTGGCTGGTGCCTGCGGGAGCGGCGACCTGCATATCGACGTCCCCGCCGATAATATCGGTTTCATAGCCGCACTCGAGTCGGGCGGCTTTGCGCCGACCTTCGCCACCACCCGCATGTACAAGGGCCCGGCTCCGAAGCTTGGGCCGCAGCGGCTGTTCGGCGTAACGACCCTGGAACTGGGATAGAGATCAGACGCCGCCCGAACAGGCCTCCGCCAAGCGATCCGCGGCTCTCTCAGGCGGCGGCTGTGCGCCGTCCCGGCACCGGATTGCCGGGCGGTTCGTGGCCGAGCGGCGTCACCAGCGTCAGGTCGGGATAACCATTCTCGATCAGCCTGACCGCGGCCTGCGTCACCTCGTCGTCCGGCTCCAGCATGGAGAGAAAGACCTCGGTGGCATCGCCGGCCAGACGGCTGATGCCTTGCGCGTCGGCCGGTCCGCATTCGACCACGACCAGATCATAGGCCGTTGTCAGCGACTGCATGATGATCGGCAGCCGGTCGGCGGCGCGCATGGCGCGGACCGGATCGGCGGTGCCGACCGGAATGACGTGACAGTCCGAATAGAGATCGGCGTGGATGACGTCGCTGAACTGCGCTTCCGAAGCGAGCAGATTGGTGATGCCGGGGAAAAGCCCGCTGTCCAGCATCGGCCGCGAGGCCGCCCCCGAAGCGGTCAGGTCCAGCAACAGCACGCGCAGGCCGGCGTCCGCGACCTCGCGGGCCACCAGGATCGCCGATGCCGCCGCCTCGTCGCCCTCCGGCGAGACGAATATGGCGCGCGCCGCACCGCTGGCGATCAGCTTTTCGGCAGCCTTCTCGATGTCGATCTCGCCCAGGGTGGAACGCACCGGTTCGGGCTCGGCAACCGTCTGCTCGGTGGTCGCCGCATCGGGCATCGCACCCCTATCAGTCGCCTCGGCCCTGTAGGGCATCGTGGCCGTGTGGAGCTCGGCCTCCGCTTCAGCCAGACGGTCCCCCATTTCCTGACGAACGACAGAATCCTGAGGGATCGCGGGTTCCGCGCGGACAGCCGGCATTGCGACCTTATCAGGTGCCTGCGCGACATGTGGCATCGCGACCTCGTCGATCCGCTCGAAGCGGGAACCGGTCGCCGGCCGCATCGCGCGGCCTGAAAACAGCTCCCGCAGCAGCGTCACGATAGCCATGATCAGCAGCGATGCGGCGAAAGCGGCGCCAACGATCGGCCCGACCTTCGGGAAATAGGCCTCGGAGGGAACCGACGCTTTTGAGGCGATCCGGGCGTCGACCGGCAGATAGTTGCGATCCTGGCGCGAAGCCGCTTCGCGGTAGTTGGTCAGATACAGTTCGAGTTGCTGCCGTTTGGCAGTCGCGTCGCGCTGCAGCGCGTCGAGATCGACCTGCTGCTCACCGGCCTGCGCCGAAGCCGCCTTCAACGTGTTGACGTCTGCGACAAGCTGGTTCTCGCGGGCCTTTGCCGTCTCGGCCTGCATCAACAGGCCTTTCATGATCTTCTGGGCCTCGCTACGGATCTGTGCGTCGAGATCGGCCAGTTGCGATTTCAGCGCGCGAATACGCGGATGATTGCCAAGCAGCGTCGTCGACAGATCGGCGATGTTGGAGCGCAATTCGACCTGGCGCTCGCGCAAGCGCTGGATCAGATCCGATGACAAAACCTCTGGCACGGCA
>NZ_RZQG01001123.1:0-1716 GCF_003998635.1 Mesorhizobium sp. M7D.F.Ca.US.004.03.1.1 | reverse complement strand
GGGCCGCTCAGCGCGCTGGCGCCAAGCGCATTGGCGCAGTCGATCGCCCATTTCATGTAGTCGACACCGGCTTTGCGCGTTGCCGCATCGGCCGAGATCAAATTCATCGCCGGATCGCCCATGGCTGAAACCGCGGTCCGCTCCAGCCCGATGCGGTCGAGCAGCTCGCCGAGCTTTCTATAGTCGTCCGGCGTGCCGGCGAAGATTGGTATCTCGATGCCATCGAAGCCGGTCGCCTTGATATCGCGAAGCAGCTTCTCGTGTTTCTTCGACACGGCCGTCGTCCACAAGAACATGCACATGCCGATTTTCATCGACGCCCCTCCCAGTTCCCTGTTGATGCCCCAAGGTGTTGAGATTCAGGTCAGGCCGAGTCGAAAATGGCTGGTTCCGAGAACCGGAGCGGAGCGTACTTTTGGTACGTGAGCACCGGAAGCGCAGGAAGCTGCCATTTGCAGGCCGGCATCACCTGAATATCTGCACCCTTGGTCAGAGCTTCGTCCAGGCCCCATTCTTCTTCGACGACTTCACGCAGGCCTCGATGAAGGCCATGCCTTCGACGCCGTCGTGAATGGTCGGAAAGACGACATCCTTTGCCGGCTTGCCGCCCTTGCGACGCGCCGCGCGGATGGCCCTCGCGGCCTCCTGGTAGATGTTGGCGAAGCCTTCGAGATAGCCCTCGGGATGGCCCGACGGCACGCGGCTGACACGCCCTGCCACCGGCAGCGCGCCGGCGCCGTTGCGGGTGATCAATTGCTTGGGCTGGCCGAACGGCGTGTACCAGAGATAGTTCGGGTCGGCCTGCACCCATTCCAGCCCACCCTTCGAGCCATAGATGCGCAGCTTCAGCCCGTTCTCGTGGCCCGGCGCCACCTGGCTTGCCCAGATCATGCCTTTTGCCGGATGCGTCTTGCCCGCAGACTTGAAGCGCAGCATGACGTTGACATTGTCATCGAGGAGCCGTCCCGGCACGAAGGCGTCGAGATCGGCCGACAGGGAATCCAGCTCCAGCCCGGAGACGAAGCGGGCGAGATTATAGGCATGCGTACCGATATCGCCCAGCGCGCCGCCGGCGCCTGCCTGTTTCGGATCGCCGCGCCACGCCGCCTGTTTCTGGCCGGTGGCGGCCAAGTCCTCGGTCAGCCAGTCCTGCGGATATTCGGACTGCACGATGCGGATGTCGCCGAGCACGCCCTTGGCGACCATCTCGCGCGCCTGCCGCACCATCGGATAGGCGGTGTAGTTGTGCGTCAGCACGAACACCTTACCGGTCTTCTCGACCACGGCCGCCAGCTTTTTTGCTTCGGCGAGCGTCGTCGCCAGCGGCTTGTCGCAGATGACGTGGATGCCAGCTTCCAGGAAAGCCTTTGCCGCCGGTACATGGACATTGTTGGGCGTGACGATAGCTACCGCCTCGATGCCGTCGGGCCGCTTGGCCTCGGCCTTGGCCATCTCGGCATAGGACGCATAGCTGCGATCGGGGTCGAGCCCGAGCTCGGCGGCCGAGGCCTTTGCGCGAGCTGGGTCGGATGACAAAGCACCAGCAACCAGCACGAAGTCATTGTCCAGGCGCGCCGCGATCCGGTGCACTGCGCCGATGAAGGCGCCTTGCCCGCCGCCGACCATACCATAGCGGATCGGGCCGCCTCCCGCTTCCGACTTCGATGCGCCGACCATGTTTTTCTCCTTGCTGTTGCTCACCTCCCCCTTGAGGGG
>NZ_RZQG01001122.1:0-1717 GCF_003998635.1 Mesorhizobium sp. M7D.F.Ca.US.004.03.1.1 | reverse complement strand
GTTTTCAGTCAGCCGCCCATCGTTGAAATCCGGCACGCCATCAGCGTCGAGCACGACATTTTCCAGAACGGTGCCGAAGCGTTGAGTGGTGGCAAAGATTTCCGGCTCGGCTTCCGCCGACAGCTTGATCGTCTTGGCGTAGCAGCCGCCTTCGAAATTGAAGATGCCGTGCGGCCCCCAGCCATGCTCGTCATCGCCGATCAGCGTGCGCGAGGGATCGGCAGAGAGCGTCGTCTTGCCGGTGCCCGACAGGCCGAAGAAGATGGCGGCGTCGCCGGCCGCACCCTCATTGGCCGAGCAATGCATCGGCATCACGCCTTTCACCGGCAACAGATAGTTGAGCATGGTGAACACCGACTTCTTCATCTCGCCGGCATAGGAGGTGCCGCCGATCAGCACGATCTTGCGCGAAAGATCCACGGCGATCACCGTTTCGGTGCGGCTGCCGTGGCGCGCGGGATCGGCGCGGAAGGACGGCAGGTCGATGATCGTCATGTCAGGCACGAAATGCTCGAGTTCGGCAGCATCCGGTCGGATGAGCAGATTGCGGATGAACAGCGAGTGCCAGGCAAATTCGGTGATCACCCTGGTTGGCAGCTTCAGCTCCGCATCGGCGCCGCCGATCAGATCCTGGACATAAAGATCCTTGTCTGAGGCATGCGCCTGGAAATCGGCAAGCAGCGTCTCGAACTGAGCCGGCGAGATCGCCTTGTTGTTGTCCCACCAGACATGCGGTTCGGTGGCGCCGTCACGGACGACGAACTTGTCCTTGGGCGAGCGGCCGGTGTGCTGGCCGGTCTCGGCGACCAGCGCGCCATGTGCCGTCAATCGGGCTTCGCCGCGCCGGATCGATTCCTCATAAAGAGCAGCCGCACCGAAATTATAACGCACCACGCCGGTGGTTTTCAGGCCGATATGATCGATCGCGCAGGCAGAATTGCGTTTGCCGACTTCCGACATGGGTGTCCCTTCTTGGATTTGCCGCATCTTTGCCGGTACGTTTCCGGCATGCCCGCACCGCAGGCTGAGATGGTCAGAACCAGAAAAGCCAAATGATATCAAATCATTAATCGATTTAAATATTTTGAAAGTTGTTTAAATCGTTTATATGTGCAAAAAGTTTCGCGGTTGCCCAAAGGATTGGCGATGTTCGTTCGTCCAATCCATATCGAGGTAGGATTGTGGCCGCCGGCATGCCGCGCGTGACAGCGGACAAGGCCTATGCCACATTTTGTACCTAATTTGTCCTGCAAAAGCCCCTTCTCTACGAAAGAAGGGACAGCTCATGAGGGAGCCGCTTGAAATGGCAACAATCGCGCTTGTCGATGACGACCGCAACATTCTGACATCGGTGTCGATCGCCCTCGAATCCGAGGGGTATCGCGTCGAGACCTACACGGATGGTGCGTCAGCGCTGGAAGGACTGGCGGCCCGCCCGCCGAATCTTGCCATCCTCGACATCAAGATGCCGCGCATGGACGGCATGGAACTGCTGCGCCGGATGCGCCAGAAGTCCGACCTTCCGGTGATCTTCCTGACCTCCAAGGATGACGAGATCGACGAATTGTTCGGCCTCAAGATGGGCGCGGACGACTTCATCCGCAAACCGTTCTCGCAGCGTCTGCTGGTCGAGCGGGTGCGCGCCGTGCTGCGCCGGGCCAGTGCCCGCGAGGCTGCCGCCAAGACACCCAGCCAGCAGGCCCGCTCGCTCGACCGC
>NZ_RZQG01001121.1:0-1718 GCF_003998635.1 Mesorhizobium sp. M7D.F.Ca.US.004.03.1.1 | reverse complement strand
TGCTTCACCATCGCCGATACCGGTCCGGGCCTGCATGATGAGGACCTGGATCGCATTTTCGAGGAGTTCGAGCAGGCCGACGGCACGTCGACGCGCACGCATGGCGGGGCCGGCCTCGGCCTTGCCATCTCCAGGCGCCTGGTGGCCGCCATGGGCGGCACGATCTCGGTATCCAGCCGGCTCGGCCAAGGATCCGAGTTCGTCTTCGAAATCCCGGCGATAGCAGCCACCGAAGCGCCGCAGGGCCGCCAGAACGCGCTCTTGGGCAGGCGCGCGGTGATCCTGTCGAAAAACGCCGTCGAGGCCGACGCCATCGCCCGCACCATCCGCGCCAATGGCGGCGCGGTTGACGTCGCAACCGCCGCCGCACAGGCCGCACCCTTCGCCGCCGGCTGCGATGTGATTCTGGTCGATGCGGCCATGGAAGAAAGCGATGGAAGGCTGCTCAAACGCCTGCGCCAGAGCGGTTTCTCCGACTGCGAGGCCATCACGCTGATCGCGCCGACCGACCGCGGCATGCTCGGCGAGTTCCGCGCCAGTGGCTACGCAACCTTCCTGGCCAGGCCGGTGCGTGGCGGAACGCTTCTGCGTGTGCTGTTGAGCAGCCATGCCGCCAGCCTCGCCCAGCCGCAGCCCGAAAAGCGCGGCGCACCGACGATGCGCGCCGTCGGCAACCGCCAGCGGGGCCTGTCGGTGCTGATCGCCGAGGACAATGACATCAACGCCATGCTGGCCCGCGCCACGCTGTTGAAGGCCGGGCATCGCGTCAAGGTGGTCGGCAATGGCAAGGCCGCCGTCGAGGCCGTCACCGGCGCCGGGCACAGGGACCGCTTCGACGTGGTCTTGATGGATCTGCATATGCCGGTCATGGACGGGCTGGACGCGATTGCCGCCATCCGCCGCCATGAGGAAGAGACCGCCGTGTCGCCGGTGCCGATCATGGTGCTGTCTGCCGACAGCCAGGAAAAAACCCGCCATGCGGTGTTGGCCCATGGCGCCAGCGGCTTTGTCACCAAGCCGCTCGACCCTCAGGCGCTGGTCAATGCCGTAGAGGGACAGGTCGTCGCGGCCTGAGCTTCCACCGCCCATTTCACGCCGCGCGATCACTTAAACGTAGCCGGTTGATCGTATTCGCCAGCCGACGAAGTATTGCCCACAACGGCGTATCACGGTACTGTCACAATCCTGTTGCACCTACACCGTATCCCCGTGCCAAGAGGGATGGCTCGAAGGAGAATCACTCGTGCATACAGTTATGCCGGAATGTGACACTCGGCCGAACGCCAGCAGCGCCTTGCTTGCCGGACGTAACGTCGATTCCGTCATAAAGGGCGCGGCACTGGGCCGTATAGGCAATCTTGAAGTGCGGCTCGCTCGCAACGAGGCCGAGATCGCGGCCGCGCAGGAAGTGCGCTACCGGGTGTTCTACGACGAACTTGGCGCCAAGAAGGACCTGTTCCGGGCCCATGACCGCCGTGACGCTGACCGGTTCGATCCGCTCTGCGACCATCTGCTGGTTTTGGACACCACGCTTTCCGGTCCCGAACATCGCCGCATCGTCGGCACGTATCGGCTGCTGCGGCAAGAAATCGCGGCCACGGCCGGAGGGTTCTATTCGGAAGGTGAATTTGAGCTGACCAAGCTCATAGCCCGTCACCCCGGCCAGCGTTTTCTCGAGCTCGGCCGCTCCTGCGTTTTGCCGGAATACCGCTCGAAGC
>NZ_RZQG01001120.1:0-1722 GCF_003998635.1 Mesorhizobium sp. M7D.F.Ca.US.004.03.1.1 | reverse complement strand
CGCACTGGCGCCCGCAGCGAAGCCGATGCGCACCGCATTGGCTCCGGCACCGCATATCGACAGGACCACGACCGGCACCGTCGCTCCGGCCGCATCGCCTTTCAAGGTTGCGCAGCCCGATGAACCGCGCGTGGCGTCCTCTGGTAAGCCGCATGCAACCGAGATTGTCGTTCGGGACGGCGAAACGATCGGCGGCCTGGCGCAGCGCTACAAGGTGCCGTCCGACGTGATCATGAAGGTCAACGGGCTGAGCGCGACCAAGGGGCTGAAGACCGGCCAGAAGCTGATCATTCCGGCCTATGCCTATTCGAGCAAGGGCGAGGCGAAGGTCGCCGATGCCAAGCCGGCGAAGGACGGCAAGCACGATCTGCCGGCCACTGCGCCGGACAAGGTCGCCGTTCTGCCGCAGCAGCCGAAGCTCAAGGAAGGTAAATCCGCCGCTCAGGTCGACACGTCGGCCGCAGCAAGCCAGCCCAAGGAGCCCAAGCCGCAGGTGGCGGCAGCCAAGGCGACTGGCGCTGCTGGCACCTACACGGTTCAGTCGGGCGATACGATGTCCTCGATTGCCAGGAAGACCGGCGTCGGCGTCGTTGCGCTGAAGCAGGCCAACGGGATGAAGGATGGACTGCTCAAGATCGGCCAGACCCTGAAGGTGCCGGCGGGTGGGACCGCGACCGTCGCCAGCGCCAAGCCGGCCAAGACCGATCCGGTGACCACGGCCACCACGCAGCCAGCGGCAAAGACCACGCCGTCGGAAACGCTGGCGTCCTACACGCCGCCGAAGAAAGATTCGAAGGTCATCCAGCAGGCCGAGGACGATGACGCCGTCGCGCCCGACGCCACCGGCATCGGCAAGATGCGCTGGCCGGTACGCGGCCGTGTGATCTCCGGTTTCGGCTCGGGCAAGGATGGTGTCGACATCGCCGTGCCGACGGGAACGCCGGTCAAGGCGGCCGAGAACGGCGTCGTCATCTATGCCGGCGACGGCCTCAAGGAATTCGGCAACACGGTGCTGGTGCGCCACGAGAATGGCCTGGTCACCGTCTACGGCCACGCCAGCTCGATCGAGGTGCAGCGCGGCCAGAAGGTCAAGCGCGGCCAGGAAATCGCGCTGTCAGGCATGAGCGGCACGACGGACTCACCGAAGCTGCACTTCGAAGTGCGCAAGAACTCCGCCCCGGTCGATCCCTCCGGCTATCTCGAATAGTCGGGGGTTATCTCGAATAGAAGAAAAAAAGCTATTTGCGGGACGTCTGACCTCCAGTCCGCCCGCCGGCTCAGCCCGCTCCGCAAGGAACGGGCTCTTTCAGTTCAGCTCGACTCCAGTTTAATCCTTGAGCGGCTTGCCGAGCCGTCCGGCCAGGTCCTGGGTGAACTGCCAGGCGACGCGGCCCGAGCGGCTGCCGCGCGTCGTTGCCCATTCCAGCGCCTCAGTGCGCAACTGCTCGGGATCGATGGCCAGGCCATGATGGCTGATATAGCCGTCGATCATGTCGAGATATTCGTCCTGCGAACATTTGTGGAAGCCGAGCCACAGGCCGAAGCGGTCGAGGAAAAGGTGTCGCTGTCCGACCGCTTCGGACGGGTTGATCGCGGTCGAGCGCTCATTGTCGATCATGTCGCGCGGCAACAGATGGCGGCGGTTCGAGGTGGCATAGAAGATGACATTGGCCGGGCGGCCCTCGACACCGCCTTCGAGCGCTGCCTTGAGCGATTTGTAGG
>NZ_RZQG01000111.1:0-10789 GCF_003998635.1 Mesorhizobium sp. M7D.F.Ca.US.004.03.1.1 | reverse complement strand
GCCTTCGAGGCGGCGGCTCGGGCCGGCAGCCTGGCCGACGCCGCCGAAGAACTGCTGATTTCGAGTTCCGCCGTCAGCCATCAGATCAAGTCGCTGGAGACCTTTGTCAGCGCCAGGCTTTTCCTGCGCGAGCAGACCGGCCTGAAGCTCACCGAGATCGGTGAAAAATATCTGGAAGGGCTGGGCGACGCGCTGGACCGCATCGAGGCGAGCACACTGTCGGTGATGCAGGACACCAAGAATGGCGGGTTGACCATCCATCTGTTCCAGTCGCTGGCGCAGATGTGGCTGATCCCGCAGCTGGACGATTTCCTGTCGTCCAACCCCGAGATCACCGTCAAGCTGATCACCAAGCCGGACGACATCGAATTCTCCGGCTCCAGCATCGACATCGACATTCGCTATGCCATGACGGCGCCGGCGGAACACATGTGCGAGAAGCTGATCGACGAGGTTATCGCGCCGGTCGTCTCGCCGGACTATCTGCGTCACAACGGGCCGATCGAGACGCCGGAGGACCTGATTGGGCGGCGGCTGATCGGCTGCGAATACGTGCCGCATGAATGGGATTTCTGGTTCGAGAAAATGGGCGTTGCGGGCTCGAACCAGGTGCCGAAACTGATGTTCGATTCCCGCTCGCACGCCTTGCTTGCCGCAAGCGAAGGCATGGGCGTGGCGATGAACCGCCGACCTTATGGCGATCTCCTGCTGAAGCGCGGCTCGCTGATCGCCCCCTTTGCCGAGGACGTGCCAACCGGCGGCGCCTATTACTTCATCGCACCGAAGCGCTCGGCCGGTCTCGCCCGCGTCAAGCATTTCAAGGCCTGGCTGCTGTCGCTCAGTACCAGCCTTCGCAGCGACTGACGGGCTTTCGCCACCGGTCGAAATCAATTCATCCGCAGCGAAATTTTATTCGATTGAGACGCTTTGGACGTGCCCCTAGGGTCGCCATGAAAAGCGGGGCGATCTTGCGAAACGGCGGTCAGATACTCATCAGCGCTCTGTTGCAAAACAGCTGCAAGGCCGTCTTCGGCGTGCCGGGCGAAAGCTATCTGACCGCGCTCGATGCGCTGTGGCAGCGCGCCAATCTGATCCGCTACATCACCTGTCGCCACGAGGGCGGCGCCTGCTTCATGGCGGGCGCCTACGCCGACGCCACCGGCGAGCCGGGCGTCTGTTTCGTCACCCGTGGCCCGGGCGCGATGAACGCCGCGATCGGCCTGCATGCGGCCTATCAAGGATCGACGCCGCTCATCCTTCTGGTCGGACAGATTTCGACCGCGCACCGTGACCGCGAAGCCTTCCAGGAACTCGACTATCGCCGCGTCTTTGGGCCGATGTGCAAGTGGGTGGCGGAAATCGATCACCCGTCGCGCATCCCCGAATACGTCAACCGGGCCTGGCGAACTGCGATCTCCGGCCGCCCCGGCCCTGTCGTTCTGGTCCTGCCGGAAGACATGCTCAAGGCCGAATGCGACACGCCGGACCTGAAACCGGCGATGGCGACGCCCGTCGCGCCGCTGGCCGCCGACATGGCCGCGATCGAAACCATGCTGGCACGCGCCAAGCGGCCACTGCTGTTGCTTGGCGGCGCCAACTGGACGCAAGCCGGCCATGACGCCATCATCCGGGCAGCTGAAAACTTCAGCCTTCCCGTCGCCGTCGGCTTCCGCCGCCAGGGCCTGTTTCCACACGATCATCCAAACTACATCGGCAACCTTGGTTTCGGCGGCGCGCCGATGCCCAACGACTATTGCCGGCAAGCTGACCTCATCCTTGCCGTCGGATCCCGGCTGGGTGACGGCACGACGCTGAAATTCTCGCTGATACCATCGCCCGTTGCGCACTGCCGGCTGGTGCACGTGCATCCCGGCGCCGAGGAGCTTGGCCGGCTCTATCAGGCCGATCTTCTGGTACAGGCCGACCCCAATGCCTTTGCTGTTGCCCTGGCGGCCCTGGCGGCCATCGCGGCACCCGGCGGCACTCCAGGGCGCGCCGCGATCCGGGCCTTGGCAAGGCAGCGCTACCTGGCCATGCTCGACCTTGCCGTGCAGCCCGGCCCCGTCGACATGGGCGCTGTCATGCGGTTCCTGAGCCAGCGGCTGCCGGCCGATGCCTTCATGACCACGGGTGCCGGCAATGCCTCCGACTGGCCCAACATCCACTTCCGCTATCGCCGGTTTCGCGGCGCGCTGGCGCCGGTGTGCGGCGCCATGGGCTTTGGCGTGCCGGCAGCGGTTGCCGCCAAGATCGCCGATCCAGATGCGCCGGCCATCTATATCGGGGGTGACGGCGACTTCCTGATGAACGGCCAGGAGTTCGCCACCGCGATCCAGTACGGTCTCGATCCGATCTTCATCGTCGTCGACAACCGTTCCTACGGCACCATCCGCATGCACCAGGAACGCGCCTTTCCCGGCCGCAATTCCGGCACCGGCCTCACCAATCCGGAGTTCGCAACCGTGGCGATCGGCTATGGCGGCCATGGTGAAACGGTGGAAGCGACCGACGATTTCGAGCCGGCGTTCGAACGCGCTCTGGCCAGCGGCAAGGCGGCGGTCATCCACGTCAAGGTCGGCGCCGATCACCTTGGCCCGAATATGACGGTGTCCGCCTTGAACAGCCGGCGCACCGTCAGGCAGCGTCTGTCGAATTGAATGTGGGAGGTTTTAACGTGACCAGCTTTTCCGAGTTTGCCGGCAGCCTGACATACGACGCCATTCCCGAAGCGATGCGCGCCGTGCTGAGGCGCAGTTTTGCCGATACGCTTGGCGTGGCGGCGGTGGGTTCGACGACGGAGATATCGTCGATCACCAAGACAATCGCCGATCGGCTGTGGCGTTCGTCGCCCGAAATCGCGGCCCGGATGATCTTCGACGGGCGCCCGGTCAGCCCAGCGGGTGCGGCCTTTGCCGGCGCCTTCACGATCGATTCCATCGATGGGCATGACACCACTAGCCCTTGCAAGGGCCATGCCGGCTCGGCGGTGTTTCCGGCCCTGCTCGCCGTTGCGGATTCGCTCAGGGCCTCGGGCGCCGCACTCTCCGGCGAAGAGCTGATGGTTGCGCTGGCCATCGCCTATGAGGTTTCCTACCGCGCCGGGCTGACCCTGCACGGCACCGTGCCCGACTATCACACCTCCGGGGCGTGGACCGCGGTCGGCGTGGCGGCCGGAGTGTCCCGGCTGCTGCGGCTCAGCCAGGAGCAGACGCGCCATGCCGCGGGGATTGCCGAATACCACGGTCCGCGCAGCCAGATGATGCGCTGCATCGATTTCCCGACCATGCTGCGCGACGGCGTCGGCTGGGGCGCGCCGTCCGGCGTCATGGCGGCCTATATGGCGGAACTCGGCTTCACCGGGGCACCGGCGATCACAGCCGAAGGCAAAGCCGCCGCACCCTGGTGGAGCGATCTCGGCCAAGCCTGGCGCGTCGTCGAGGATACCTCGTACAAACCCTATCCGGTCTGCCGTTGGGCCCATCCATCGATCGATGCCGCACGCGACCTGATGCGTGACAACAGGCTTTCCAGCGAGGATGTCGCGCGCGTGCGCATCCAGACCTTCCACTATGCGGTGCGGCTTGCCGGCCACAATCCGAAGACGCTGGACGAGATGAGCTATTCGATCGCGTTCCCGGTCGCGACGATGATCGTGCGCGGCAAGATCGGACCGCAGGAGCTGCTGCCGCAAGTTCTGCAGGACGAAGAGATCCGTCGCATTTCCAACGCCACCGAATTGGTGGAGACCGAGCACTATACCCGCATCAGCGTCGGCAAGCGCTGGGCCGACGTGACGCTCTACCTGAAGGACGGACGCGAAATCATGTCGGAGCCGCGCACGCCGAAAGGTGATCGCGACAACCCGATGAGCGACGACGAGTTTCACCAGAAATATGCGACTTTCACCGACGGGCTGATCGGCAAGGACCGGGCCAACGAGATGGAAGCGATGGCGCTGTCCTTCGACGCCCTGGACAGCCAAGGGCTTGGCCGGCTGATCGATCTGGCCGTCGCGCCTCTCGACCGCTGAAGCCTGCCAGGGCACGGACAATCGCTATCGCGGCGCCGGACGGAATTATTCTCAGCCGGCGCTGAATCCTTTTCGATCCCATCGCGCCGGCCAATGTCTACGATGAACCAACAAGGCCGCTGCAATCAACAGCGCATCAGGGATTGAAACCAAGGGGAGAACGCAATGACAATGTTCAAGAGCAATGGCGGCCGCATTCCTGATTTCGTCACGGCGATGGCCGAGAGCGCCAAGGCAGGCGCGGTCGACCGGCGCGAGTTCCTGGCGATCGCCAGTGCATTCGGCGCAACGACCGCAGCCGCCTACGCAATGCTTGGCCTCGCCGCGCCGACGGTTGCGCGGGCCGAGGAGCCGAAAAAGGGCGGCGTGCTGAAAGTCGCGACCAGCGTCAAGGAACAGAAGGATCCGCGGACCTATGACTGGTCGGAAATGGCCAACGTCACTCGGCAAACGCTGGAACCGCTGGTCAAATACACCAACGAATTCACCTTCAAGCCGATCCTGCTTGAAAGCTGGGAAATCAACGACGACGCCACCGAATACACGCTCAAGGTTCGCCAGGGCGTCACATGGAACAATGGCGACGATTTCAACGCCGACGACGTGGTCTTCAACCTGACGCGCTGGTGCGACAAGTCGGCCGAGGGCAATTCGATGGCGGCACGCATGGGCGCGCTCATCGATGCCAAGACCGGCAAGCTGCTTGCTGGCGCCATCGTCAAGGTCGACGACTACACGATCAAGCTGAAGCTGCCGGACTCCGACATCTCGATCATCGCCGGCTTCTCCGATTATCCGGCGCTGGTCGTCCACCGCGACTATGAGAAGATGGGCAGCAATTTCGTGAAGAATCCGATCGGCACCGGACCGTTCGAACTGGTGTCCTACGATGTCGGCTCGAAAGTCGTGCTGAAGCGCCGCGTCAACGGCAAATGGTGGGGCGGCGAGGCGCATCTCGATGGCATCGAGTTCATCGACTACGGCACCGAGGCCAACGCGATGATCAGCGCCTTCGAATCCGGCGAGGTCAACACCAACTACGAGACGACAGCGGACTATGTCTCCATCCTCGACAAGATGGGCTTGGTCAAGCATGAGGTGGTGACGGCCAACACCATCGTGGCGCGCACCAACGTCAACAACAAGCCTTACGACGACCAGAAGGTGCGCCAGGCGATCCAGCTTGCCGTCGACAATGCGACCGTGCTGAAGCTTGGCTATGGCGATGCCGGCACGCTCGGCGAAAACCATCACGTCTGCGCCATCCATCCCGAATATGCCGAGCTGCCAAAAGTGTCGCGAGACATCGCCAAGGCCAAGGCCTTGATGACCGAGGCCGGCCAGATGGAGTTCGAGCACGAACTGATCGGGCTCGACCAAGACTGGCACAAGAACACCGCCGATTCGATCGCAGCCCAGCTCCGCGAGGCCGGCTTCAAGATCAAGCGCACGGTCCTGCCGGGTTCCACCTTCTGGAACGACTGGACGAAATACCCGTTCTCGATGACCAACTGGAACATGCGCCCGCTCGGCGTGCAGGTCATCGCGCTCGCCTATCGCACCGGCGAATCATGGAATGAGTCCGCCTATTCCAACAAGGAACTGGACGAGAAGATCGCCAAGGCGCTGACCGTCGCCGACGTCGACAAGCGGCGCGAACTGATGGTCGACATCGAGAATATCCTGCAGAGCTCGGGTATCATCATCCAGCCCTATTGGCGCAAGATTTACAACCACTCGACGAAGTCGGTGAAGAACTACGGCATCCACCCGACCTTCGAACAGAATTTCGAGAATGTCTGGTTGGACGAAAGCGCCTGAACGAAGATCATGCGATGGGTCGGGAGACGATACCGGATCGTCTTCCGACCTGATCTTCCAAGTCATCTCAAGTGATCTGCAGGGATCGAACGACAGCTCAGCTGGCGATCCGCTTGCCGCTTTTGCGTTTGCTGCTCCTCGCCTCCAGCACCTTCTCCACCTGCCGCTTCAGCTCGTCCTTGATATCGACCGTCTCGTTCATCAAGGCGTCGATCTTCAGGAAATCGAGCACGCGGAACTTTGATACAGCCGGGCGGACCAGGATGTCGGGTCGGGATTGCTTCAGCTTGTTGGCGATGATCGACTGCATCATCAGCTGTGTCGCGCCGAACATCAGATCGACGGAGGTCGGCTGTTTGCGGTCGACCTCTTCCGGCGCGCCGACCACGTCGACGCCGATGATGATGTCGGCATCGTTTTCGATCAGGTCGAACGGCACGGGGTTGTAGATGCCGCCGTCGATCAGCAGCCTGCCGTCGCGCGTCACGGGACGGAACACGGCGGGTATGGCCGCTGACGCTGCAAGTGCGGAGTGCAAATCGCCGTCGTCGAACACGGCGAGCTTGTGGCCGAAATAGTCTGTCGCCGTTACCTTGAGCGGGATCTTGAGTTCGGCAAAGGTTTCGGGGATGGCCTCGGGCAGAAAGGCCTTCAGGATGCGCTCGACATTGAACTGGCTGACGCGGATACCGCCCTGCATGGCTTCGGCGATCGTGCCAGGCCGTGCCCGCCACATGCGGCTCGCCACTTCGGCGCGGCGGCCGAGGATCGAGCGGGCATAGTCGTGGATGTCCTTGCCGGTCATGCCGGCGGCCATGCCAGCACCCATGATGGCGCCGATCGACGAGCCGGCAATGGCCACCGGCCTGATGCCCAGTTCGTCAAGCGCCTCGATGACATGGATATGCGCCAACCCACGCGCGCCGCCGCCGCCGAAGGCAATGCCAAACGTCGGGCTCATCCCTTGCCGGCTCCGACCAGTTTCGGTCCTATGACCATGATGGTCGGCTCGGCCGACAGCAGCTTCTTCGCCGCCGCCTTGACCTGATCGAGCGTCACCGCGTTGATGTAGCCGGCGCGGCGCTGCATGTAGTCGATGCCGAGATCGTCGAGCTGCAGCTCGACCAAAGTCGAGGCAATGGAACTCGACGAGTCCAGATTGTTGATGGCATAGGCGCCGGTCAAATATTTCTTGGTTGCCGCCAACTCCGCTTCGGTCGGGCCTTGCTCGGCCAGTTGCTTGACCACGTCGCGGACGATGCCCAGCGTCTCGGCCGCCCGGTCCGACCGCGTCCCGGTGCTGACGATCAGCGCGCTGGCGTGGTCCTGGTTGATCAGCGAGGAGTTGACGCTGTAGGCCAGCCCGCGCTTTTCGCGCACCTCCTGGAACAGGCGCGAGGTGAAGGTGCCGCCGCCGAGAATCTCGTTCATCAGCACGGCGGGAAAGAAATCCGGCGCCTTGCGCTTCACGCCGGGAAAAGCGAGCTGCAGGGAGGTCTGCGGCAGGTCGTAGTCGACCTCGACATGCTGCGCCAGCTTTGGGTCGATGTCGGCCACGGGGGCGAGCGCCTGGTTTTGCGGCAGGTCGCCGAACACCATGTCGAGCTTCTTCTTGAGCGTCTCGGGGTCGATGGCGCCGACGACGGCGACATGCAACCCACCACGCGCGAACACCGCTTTGTGAAAGGCTTTCAGATCATCCGGCGTGATGGTGGCTATGCTCTCCTTGGTGCCCTGATCGGAGCGGGAATAGGGATGGTCGCCATAGAGGGCGCGCGCCCATTTGCTCTGCGCGACCGTGTCGGGATCGTTCTCGCCGGCGATGATGCCGGACAGGACCTGGGCGCGGATGCGGTCGATAGGCGCCTGGTCGAAGCGCGGCTGGTTGACCGCGAGCCGCAACAGCTCGAACGCCTCGTCGCGCTGCTCGGCCAGCATGCGCATGGAGCCGTAGATGCCGTCGCGGCTTTCGTCGAAACTCATCTCGGCGCCGGCATCGTCGAGCTTGATCTGGAAGCCTTCCGAGTCGAGCGGGCCGGCGCCTTCGTCGAACAGACCGGTCATCAGGTTGGCCAACCCTTCCTTGCCCGGCGGATCCTGCGTCGAGCCGCCGCCGAAGACGAAGCGGATGGCGACGATCGGCACGGAATAGTCCTCCACCAGCCAGGCGGTGATGCCTTTTGGCGAGGTGACGGACTGGATGTCCATGGCGCGCGCCGTGAGTGCGGGCAGGATCAGGAAGAGGATGGAGAGGAAAAGGGTTGCGAGGGGCGCGCGTGCGCGTATTGCGTTCGTGCTCTTCATCATCAATTCCCCGCCTGTTGCTGCGGCAAGAGATAGCCGGTCGTCGACCGGGCGAGCACCAGATAGCGCGCGGCGACGGCCTTGACCTCGTCTGTCGTGACCTTGCGGATACGGTCCGGCCATTGCTGGACGTCCTGCACATTGCCGCCGGTGGCCAGCGTCGAGCCGTAGATGTTGGCCATCGAATCCTGCTTGTCGCGGGCAAAGATCATCGACCTGACATAGCGGTCCTTGGCCTTTTCCAGCTCCGAAGGCGTGACGCCATCCCTGACGATGCGTGCCACTTCGGCATCGACCGCCGCTTCGACGTCGGAGATTTTGGCATCGCCGCGCGGCGCGCCGTAGATGGTGAAATTGGTGTCGTCGAGCATCGTGCCCTGGAAAAAGGCGCCGGCGCTGGATGCGATGCCTTGCTGGACGACGAGCGCCTGGTAGAGCCGGCTGCGATTGCCGCCGCCGAGGATTTCCGCCAGCAGGTCGAGCGCTTCCGCCTCGCCCGGCTTGCCCGAATGATAGGATGGCACCACCCACTGCGTGGAAAAGCTCGGCACGCTGACGCGGGCATCGGCGAGCGTCACCGTGCGCTTGGTGTTCTGCTCCGGTTCGACCGGGCGGATGCGGGGCGGCAGATCGGGGCCGCGCGCCACCTTGCCATAGGTCTTTTCGGCCAGCGCCCGTACCGTGTCCGGCTCGACATCGCCGGCCACGATCAGCACAGCGTTGTTGGGCCGGTAGTATTTGTCATAGAAGGCGGTCGCGTCGGTGCGGTTCAGCTGCTGCATCTCCTGCATCCAGCCGATAACCGGAATGCGATAGGGCTGGTTCTGCCACAGCGTGGCATCGACCTCCTCGTCCAGCACGGCCTCGGGATTGTTGTCGATGCGCGAGCGGCGCTCCTCGAGGATGACATCGCGCTCGGTCTTGATGACATCGTCGGTGAGGATGAGGTTGCGCATGCGGTCGGCCTCGAAGCTCATCATCAGCTCGAGCGCGGACGGCGCCACCGTCTCGTGGAAGGCCGTGTAGTCGTAAGAGGTGAAGGCGTTGTTGGAGCCGCCGATATCGGAGATAGCGCGGTCGAACTCGCCCGCCGCATGGTGGGTCGTCGCCTTGAACATCAGATGCTCGAAGAAATGCGCGATGCCCGATTTGCCCGGCGGCTCGTCGGCGCTGCCGATCTTGTACCACACCATATGGGTGACGATCGGTGCACGATGGTCGGGAATGACGACGACCTCCATGCCGTTGTCGAGCAGGAAATCCGTCACCTTGAACGCGTCCGGCGCGCTCTCGGCCAGCGCCGAACCGGTGATCGTGAAAGCCAGCGACGTCGCCAGCAGCGTTGCGCGCAGCCATTCAGCCTTGGATGTCATCAATGGCTCCGGTTTTCTTGGCAGGACGATAGGCAGGGTCTGGACGACAAGCAAAGTGAATTGTTGGTCATGTTGCCGGCAAAGGCGGCGGCAAAGAGGCCGGCCGTGGATGCCTGGCTATGGATGGAGCGCGTATCAGGCCGCCTCGATGAAGCGGATGACGGTCTCGCCATAGTTGCGTTCGTCCAGCACGGCAAAGCCGGGGCCTGGTTCGAAGGGCGCCACCGCGGCCTCCTCGACCACACACAGCGCGCCGGGGCGGAGCCAGCCACCGGCTTTCGCCGACTGCAGCGCGCGCTCGCCAAGGCCCTTGCCATAGGGCGGGTCGGCGAAGACGAGACCGAACGGCGACAGCGTGCCGGCCTCACCGAGGCCGGTAGCGTCGCGGCGAAAGATCTTGGTGCGGCCGGTCAGGCCGAAGGCCTCGACATTGTCGCGGATCAGGCCTCGGCCTTCCGCCGATTCTTCGATGAAGACGCCGTAGGAAGCACCGCGCGACAGCGCTTCGAGCCCGAGCGCGCCGGTGCCGGCGAACAGGTCGAGCACGCGCGCGCCGTCCAATTGCTCGGCAAAACGATGCGCCAGCACGTTGAAGACCGCCTCGCGGGTGCGATCGGTCGTCGGACGGATGGCGCTTGAGCGAGGCGTCGCCAAGGGACGCCCACGAAACTCACCGCCGACGATTCTCATCTCGCTTTAGGCCTCATCTCGTTCTGGGACCTTTGGGACCACTGCGCGGCCGCTCGCCGCCAGCACCGCCCGGACGCTCGCCGCGCGGCTTGCCGAACGGCTTTGCACCGGCGGGTTTGCCATAGGACGGCTTGAACGACGCCTTGCGCGCCTTGGCGTCGGCCGCCTTGGCGGCGTCGGCTTCTGCCCTGCCCTTGCCGATCGGCCGTGCGCCCGGCGCCATCCAGACATTGGCCTTGCGCTGGCCGGGCGGCTCGATCGGCCGTTGCTCGCGCTCGGATTTCTTGCCGCCGCCCGGCTTACCGCCAAAAGCACCACGAGGCTTGTCGCCGAAGCCGCCGCGCGGCTTGTCGCCAAAATTGCCGCGGGGTTTGTCGCCAAAGCTGCGTTCGGGCCGCGGACCGCGCTCGCCAAAGCTCTTCTCAGATCCCGCGCTTCTGTCGGGGCTTGTCGACAGCTTGCCCAGCGCTTCGTCGCGACTGCCTTCGCGGCGTTTGCGGTTCTTGATCAACCCGCCCTCGCCGATCGGACGGCGCTCGCCGTCACGGGTGAATTTCGGCCGTTCCGGCTC
>NZ_RZQG01001119.1:0-1723 GCF_003998635.1 Mesorhizobium sp. M7D.F.Ca.US.004.03.1.1 | reverse complement strand
TTCCCACCCAGCGCCTCAGTTCTCGCAAAGCGAGGCCATCGATATCGCCGCGCGGCATTTCGGCATTGCCGGCAGCGTCACGCCGCTGGACAGTGAGCGCGACCAGAATTTCAAGCTGACCGCGCCCGACCGGTCGCTGTGGATCCTCAAGATCGTCAACGCCAGCGAGCCGCTCGGTGAGAGCGAATTCCAGACGGCGCTGTTCGAGCACCTGGAGCGCAACAGCCCTGATCTCGCCGTACCGCGTCTCAGGACGACGGTGCGGGGAATATCGCTCGCTCACGCCACCGGCGCCGGCGGCGAAGACCATGCCGTGCGGCTGGTGTCGTGGCTTGCCGGCCGGCCGCTGGCCGAGAGCCCATCCACTCCTGCGTTGCTTGAAAGCCTCGGTGGCGCGCTCGGCCGGTTGGACCGCGCCCTGCAAGGCTTCATCCACCCCGGTGCGCTGCGCACGTTCGACTGGGACATTCGCCGGGCCGGTGCCGCGCGGCAACGCCTTCACCATATCGACGACGACCAGGATCGCTTGTTGCTGGAGCGGTTCCTCGATCATTTCGATGCCGCGATCGCGCCCCGGCTGCCGGCGCTGCGGGCGCAGGTGATCCACAACGACGCCAATGACTGGAATGTGCTGGTCGATCCGGAGCGGCCCGAGCGCGTCGCCGGGCTGATCGATTTCGGCGATGCCTTGCACAGCGTGCTGATCGCCGAGGTAGCGGTCGCCTGTGCCTATGCCATCCTCGATGCCGAGGATCCGATCGCCGCCGCCGCCCGTCTTGCAGCCGGGTTCCATGCCGAATATCCGCTGCGCGAAGAGGAGCTCGATCTGCTCTTCGATCTCATTGTTATGCGTCTCGTCACCTCGGTGACGCTGTCGGCGGCGCGCAAGGAACGGACCACCGACAATCCCTATCTGTCCATCTCGGAAGCGCCGGCCTGGCGCCTGCTGCGACGCCTGGGAGCGATGAACCGGCGCTTCGCGACGGCGATCCTGCGCCACGCCTGCGGCTTTGAGGCCGCGCCCGGAGCTCGCGCTGTCACGAGCTGGATCGCGGCGAACCGCGCGCAGCTTGTGCCCATCCTCGACCGCCACCCGGCGACGCTTGCCAAGGCGCTGGTGCCTTATGGCGATCCGCAAAATCCGATGACGGTGACATCGGCCGCGCAGCAACCCGACAAGGCGAGCGCATGGTGGGACGCCTATTGCGCCGAGCATGGCATTGCACTCGGCATCGGCCCGTGGGGCGAGGCGCGCACGGTCTACACCAGCGACATCTTCCACTCTCGGTTCGTCGAAGGTGCGCGCCGCGCCAATCATCTCGGCCTTGATCTTTTCATGCCGGCGGGCACGCGGCTCTATACCCCGCTGGCCGCCATTGTCAGAAGCGTCGAGATCGAGGAGGATCCGCTCGGCTATGGCTGCCTGGTGGCGCTGGAGCATGCCCCGCCGGGGTGCCCGCCCTTCATCACCCTGTGGGGGCATATGGCGCATGAGGCAGGTCGGCGTCTGAAGGTCGGCGAGCATCTGCAAGCCGGCGCGCTTGTCGGCGAGATGGGATCAGCCACCGAAAATGGCGGCTGGGCGCCGCATCTGCATTTCCAGATATCGACGGACACAAGCCTCGCCGCAGGCGACATTCTCGGTGTCGGCGAAGAACGCTATCTCCCGGTCTGGCAAGAGCTGTTTCCGGACGCCGCCGACCTGGCCGGCATTCCGCCCGAA
>NZ_RZQG01001118.1:0-1723 GCF_003998635.1 Mesorhizobium sp. M7D.F.Ca.US.004.03.1.1 | reverse complement strand
CATTGTCGAACAGCGGCAGCGTCAGGTCTTCGAGCTGGCCGATCTCACGGCGTGAAGGGCGGGTGAGCGAGCAGAACGCCGACACCGCGGCGCGGAACAGCCTTTCGGCCTTTCCCGAGTCTTTTCGTACCGCGATTTGCCTGAAGTCCGAAGATGACACGAAGGATACGCCCGTACTCGACACAAGCTTGGCCACGCTCGACCGGGACTGTGTCGGTTTCGCGAGTGCCAAGAACAAAGATCAAGTTAGCGACGATCCGTTAGCGCTCCGTTAACCCTCTGCCGGCCTTAATGATATTTGGAGGCGTTGCGTTGTGCTCCGGGGAAACCGAGAGGAATGCGCGAACCATGGGCATGGTACTGTCTTTCGTGCCGCGTACGGCACCAAGCAATCGGACAAAGCAAACCGCCGAAATTCCGGCGGCGGTGATCATCTTTCCCGGCATCCGCTATGAGCGGTCTCATGCCGGCGAAGTGCGGCCGGTCGATCCCGACAAGCCGGGATCGCCAGGGACGAAGCCGGTCCCGCATCACTAGAGCATGATCCCGAAAAGTGGAATCCGGTTTTCGGAAAAGATCATGCTCAAACAATAAGATAGAGCCCATCCCGATTCCATCGGGATGGAACAGGCTCTAGAAGTCCTGCAACTCGCAGGAACTCTGCTCGAAGAAGCGCGATACGATCGGCTTCCAGCTGTCGTCGGGCACGAAGGCGCGGATGACGAAGATGCCTTCCTCGATCGGCGCTTCGACAAAGATCGTTCCCTGAAGGTCCTCGGGAAGGTCCTTGCGCACGTCGATCATCTGCGCCGGCGTCAGCACGACGGCATCCAGCACGCCGCCGGTCGCGGTGTGGTCGTTGAAGGAATAGATGTTGTGGCCGCTGCGGTCATAGACCGACACCGACCAGAACGGCACGTGTCCAGGTGCCTTGATCCGGACCATGCCTTCGCCCAGGTCGAAACGGCATGCCGTTGCGTAGAACAGCGGATCGACGGATTTCACCACGGGCGCGCCACCGGCCTCGGCATCGAGCCGCGTCATCCTGTAGAGATCCGACGCCATGGACAGCCGCGACCAGGCATCGCGTTCGGAAAACTCAGGCACCAGAAGCAGCACGGCGATGTGCACGATGCCGGCGCCGAGCAGGCCGAGCAGGACGGCATGCAGAAGTCTGCGCATCGTTGCATAAAAGCTACGCATCGCAGCCGACCTTGACGATCCGCGGTAGCGAAACGTCCGAAAGGCCGGTGCTGCTGGCGATCGGCGTGTCGTAGAAGGTCAGCACGAAATACATCCTGCCGAAGCCGTCGGTCAGCAGCCAGTTGCCCGGCATCGGGTGATGGCCGGCGGAAATGACGACCGAGTTATCGGGTTGTCGTACAACACCATAGGATTGCAGCGCCGCCAGCCGGGGTTTGCCGGTTTCGACCACGCCGAGCGACTGGTCGGCGGCATAGAGCGTCCAGAACCGCGCCGTCGGAAATCCGCCCTCGATGGTGTAGGTGCATTCGCGCTTGAGCTCGGCGCCGCCCGTGTCGCGCTCGGCGACGAAGGACAACCCTTCGGCGCGGCCGAGCGCAAGCACCCCCTCGCGCGCCACGCGGGCTTTGGAATAGGGGTCGGCGGACGGCGTGCCGATATCGGGAAAGGCTGTCCATTGGCCGATCCGGATGGCGCCGACGCCATCCTGGACTTTCAGCGCATACCAGACGCTGCCGCC
>NZ_RZQG01001117.1:0-1724 GCF_003998635.1 Mesorhizobium sp. M7D.F.Ca.US.004.03.1.1 | reverse complement strand
ACAGCACCACATCCGACATCCCAAGCAGCGGCGTGAACGTCACGATCGTTATCCCGCCGGTTGCGTTGGTGCGGGTCAGGCCTTCGGAATAGATGTCGAGCGGTGGTTCCTCGTCGAACCAGACGCCATGCAGCGTCTCGCCCTGCCATTTCTCGCGGCCCTTCTCGAAGCTCTTGAACGACAGCACCGATTCATCGGCCTGCACATCGCCGCCGCCGCCCCAGCGCACCACCACGCTGTCGAGCGCGCCGGGCGCGCCGCGGCCCA
The DNA here is from genome assembly GCF_003998635.1 of Mesorhizobium sp. M7D.F.Ca.US.004.03.1.1. NCBI lineage: Bacteria > Pseudomonadati > Pseudomonadota > Alphaproteobacteria > Hyphomicrobiales > Phyllobacteriaceae > Mesorhizobium > Mesorhizobium sp. M7D.F.Ca.US.004.03.1.1. Next base: position 1,457 of record NZ_RZQG01001117.1, on the reverse strand, counting down.
TCGCGGTCTGCAGGATGGCGTCGGCCGGGATCATGCCGGTGCCCCAGGCCGCCTGCTGCTGCGGCGGGCCGACCAGCACGCGCTGCGGATTGTCGCGCGTGCCTTCGCCGGTGACGCCGGCCGCCCACAGCCGGACGGCTGAGTCAAAAACCTTGCCTTGCCACCACGCGGGATAGCGGCCGGTGAGGTGCATGGCCCATTCGGCGCCCCCTGCCCTGGTCTTGCCGAGCTGGTTGCCGGCCATGAACAGCCTTTCGCGGTTCTGCGCGCCTGCCGCGTGAAACTCGGCCTGGCGCTGATACGGCTTGTAGGCGGCAAGAAGATTAGTCCGGCGCCTGCGGTCCAGTTCCGCCAGCAGCGCCAGATATTCCGTCCTGGCGGACATCACCGAGCTCTTCGAGGAACGGCTTGACGACGGCTTCGAGGGCCCGGATGCGGCTGCGGATCTCGTCATCGCTTAAGCCGTCCATTTGGTTGATCGTGGCATCAAAATCCTTGGGCAGCACCGAAAGCACGATCTTCAGATACTGGTCCGGCTTGTCGGCCCGCACCTCGGCGATGACGCCGGCGCCATGTGCGCGGAAATCAGCCCGCACAGCAGCCAGGAAATCATCGCCCAGCGTTTTCTTCGCGCGCTTGGGGCGCGGCCTCCGCGCAGCCGGGCTGGCAGTGGGTTTGCGCCTTGCCGGCTTGCGGCGCGTTGGCCCGGCGGCGGTCTTGTCAGTCATGGACCTGCCCCGTGGCATTGGCATCGGCAGCGGAAATGCCGGCCTTCGGCGGTGCCGATCTGACCCGGTTGGCCGGTTTCTTCGAGCGGGCGTTCTTCTTGGTCCGTTTCTTTGCTCTCTGGGGCCGCTTCGGCCTTGCCGCATCGGCAGGCTTCGCCGCCTGGGCAGGCTTCGTCACACCGGCCTGTGCCTTGAGACGTGCCATGACGAGACCGACAAGCTGCCCAGCGATGCCGGCTTGCGGGAAACAAAAGCCGCCGGCCGCGTCCCGCACCATGCCGATCAGCACGCCGGGCGCGACCTGTTCGACACGGCCGAGGCGTGGCTGCGGCTCGGCACCTTCGAACTCGCCAATGGCGCTGACGACCTCACGGCCGTCATCGTTGGTGATGATGGTGGCGTAGCGGGTCATGAATCACGTTCCTGAATCAGCGCGCGTTGCGCAAACATCCCGTTGGTGGGAAGCTGCCTCCTTGACGGAGGACGGCCATGAGCAGCGTCACCACGCATTACGGCAGCGACGGCATCGTCGAGCGCATGCTGGCCGCGATCCCCGACGCGAAACCCGATAGTCTCAGTGCCGCGCAACTCTATCCGTTCGACCAGCTTCACGGCCGCGAGCTCATCGCCACGCAGGACCATGCTGCCCGTCTGGCCCCCTCGCCCACCGACCGGATCCTCGATATCGGCAGTGGCATTGGCGGTCCGGCGCGCTTCCTTGCCGCTGCC
>NZ_RZQG01001116.1:0-1725 GCF_003998635.1 Mesorhizobium sp. M7D.F.Ca.US.004.03.1.1 | reverse complement strand
CCGATATGCGGATCGACGCGATCGACGACTTCGCCGTCCAGCTCCAGAACGAGGCGCAAAACGCCGTGCGCCGCAGGGTGTTGCGGGCCGAAATTGATGTTGAAGTTGCGGACGGAGGTTTCAGCCATTCTGGCGCCTCAATTCGTCTTGGCTTTTTCGTCGCCGGGCAGGACGTAGTCCGTCCCTTCCCATGGCGAGAGAAAATCGAAATTGCGGAATTCCTGCTTCAGCTCGACCGGCTCATAGATGACGCGCTTGGCTTCGTCGTCGTAACGCACCTCGACAAAGCCGGTCAGCGGGAAATCCTTGCGCAGAGGATGGCCTTCGAAACCGTAGTCGGTCAGCAGGCGGCGAAGATCGGGATGGCCCGAGAACAGCACGCCATAGAGATCGTAGGTCTCACGCTCGAACCAGTCGGCGCCTGGGAACACACCGGTGATCGACGGCACCATGGTTTCCTCGTCGGCCTGCACCTTGACGCGAATGCGCACGTTCTGCTTCGGCGACAGGAGGTGATAGACGACGTCGAAACGCTTGGCCCGCGACGGATAGTCGGCACCGCAGACGTCGATGATCGAGATGAATTGGCAGCGCGCATCGTCGCGCAGGAAGGTCATCACCTCGACCAGGTCGCGCGGCTCGACATGAACGGTAAGCTCGCCATAGGCGATATCAGCTTCGTTCACGCGGCCGATCAGCTTCTCGCCGAGATAGGTCGACAGTTCGCTCAGGGATGCGGTCATGGATTTACCGTTCGATCGTGCCGGTGCGGCGGATCTTCTTCTGCAGGAGAAGAATGCCGTAAAGCAGCGCTTCGGCGCTCGGCGGACAGCCGGGCACATAGATGTCGACCGGCACGATGCGGTCGCAGCCGCGCACCACCGAATAGGAATAGTGATAGTAGCCGCCGCCATTGGCGCAGGAACCCATCGAGATGACGTAGCGCGGCTCCGGCATCTGGTCGTAGACCTTGCGCAGCGCCGGCGCCATCTTGTTGGTCAGCGTGCCGGCGACGATCATGATGTCCGACTGGCGCGGAGACGCGCGCGGCGCGACACCGAAGCGCTCCGAGTCATAGCGCGGCATCGAAGTGTGGATCATCTCGACCGCGCAGCAGGCGAGGCCGAAAGTCATGAACATCAGCGAGCCGCTGCGCGCCCAGGTGATAAGCGCCTCGGTCGAGGTGACGAGAAAGCCCTTGTCGGCCAGCTCATTGTTGATCTCGAGGAAGAACGGATCGTCCTCCCCCACCGGCCTGCCGGTGTTGGGATCGATGATACCTTTGGGCTTCGGCGCGACGAGGGTGCCTGAACTGTCGTTCAATCCCATTCCAGCGCTCCTTTTTTCCATTCATAGGCAAAGCCGATGGTCAGCACCGCCAGAAACACCATCATCGACCAGAAGCCGAGCATGCCGATCTTCGAGAACGACACCGCCCACGGAAACAGGAAGGCCACTTCCAAGTCGAAGATGATGAACAGGATCGACACCAGGTAGAAGCGGATGTCGAATTTCATGCGGGCGTCGTCGAACGAGTTGAAACCGCACTCGTAGGCGGAAAGCTTTTCAGGATCGGGATTGCGGTAAGCCACCAGGAAGGGCGCGGCCAGCAGCGCCAGGCCGACAACCAGCGCCACGCCTATGAACAGGACGATGGGCAGGTATGAGCTTAGAAGTGCGTTCATGCTCGGCTTTCCGTTGGCGCCAATCCACGTTGATTACAGC
>NZ_RZQG01001115.1:0-1725 GCF_003998635.1 Mesorhizobium sp. M7D.F.Ca.US.004.03.1.1 | reverse complement strand
GCCTATGTGCAGGCCTGCATCCGCGGCGGCGGCGAGTTCGGCCCGGCGTGGCATCAAGCGGCGCTGAAGGGCAATCGCCAAAACGGCTTCGACGATTTCGCAGCGGTCGCGCAGGACGTCGTCAAGCGCGGAATCGCGACAGCAAGCTCGCTCGGCATCCAGGGCGGTTCGAATGGCGGCTTGCTGACCGGTGTCTCGCTGACGCAGCACCCCGAGCTGTTCGGTGCGGTCATCATCGAGGTGCCGCTGCTCGACATGCTGCGCTACGCCGAATTGCCGCCCGGCGCCTCGTGGATGGCCGAATATGGCGATCCGTCGAAACCCGAAGACGCGAAGTGGCTTTCAGCCTACTCGCCCTATCAGCACGTCGACGCCGCTGCCGCCTATCCGCCGGTGCTGTTGACCACCTCGACCGCGGACGACCGGGTCCATCCCGGCCATGCACGCAAGATGGCCGCCCGCTTGCAGGAAGCCGGCCATGCCAAGACGCTGTTCTTCGAGGAGACAGAAGGCGGGCATGGCGGGCGCGGCGACCGCCGGCCGCAGGCGGCGCAGACGGCGATGAAATATGTGTTCCTGCAAAGGGCGCTGGGCGGGGTGGCATAACCGGCAGGCCGAGTGTCGCCGACGCAAAGGGGGGTTCACCTCGACCGCCCTTTGCTCGCTCTCTTGTTTTGACGCAATTCCCTGAGGGAAAGCGCTACGCGCTTTTCCCGGGAAAACCGTTTCACACTTTTCCTGGAATTGCTTAAGGTGCCAGCCATGGCTCTCGTCAGGATGTTGGTTGGCGCATTTGAGGCTCGCGCATTGCGGGTCGCGGTGACACCGTCACCGCGCACGCTGCGCGCCGAGCTTTTGCGGCTGTGCGCCCGCATCGGTTATTCACCGCCTGCCATCCTCTGATGCATTCGCCCCGGCTTGGGCCGGATAGAATCCAGAGGAAAGATCAGATCCATGACCTATCAGAATTATTCGCTGAAGCAGCTTCAGCAGATCGACGCCGCACATCATCTCCACCCGTTCACCGACCACAAGGAACTGCGCGAGGCCGGCTCGCGCATCATCACCCACGCCAACGGGCCGTTCATCTACGATTCCGAGGGGGCTGAAATCCTCGACGGCATGGCCGGGCTGTGGTGCGTCAATATCGGCTACGGCCGTGACGAGCTGGCCGAGGCCGCCTATGCCCAGATGAAGGAGCTGCCTTACTATAACTCCTTCTTCAAATGCTCGACGCCGACGCCGGTGCTGCTGTCCAAGAAGCTGGCGGAGATCGCGCCGAAGCACGTCAACCAGGTGTTCTACGGCTCGTCCGGTTCGGAAGCCAACGACACGGCGTTGCGTCTCGTGCGCCACTACTGGGTGCTGGAGGGCAAGCCGGAGAAGAACCGCATCATCTCGCGCAAGATGGCCTATCACGGCTCGACCGTTGCCGGCACGTCGCTCGGCGGCATGGATGGCATGCACAAGCAGCTCGGCGGCGCGGTACCCAACATCGTCCATGTCATGATGCCCTATGCCTATGAACTGGCGCTGCCCGGCGAGAGCGATCATGATTTCGGCCTGCGCGCGGCCAAGGCCGTTGAGGATGCCATCCTCGAAGCCGGCGCCGACAAGGTTGCCGCCTTCATCGGCGAGCCGGTGATGGGAGCGGGCGGCGTGAAGATACCGCCGGTCAGCTACTGGCCGGAAGTGCAGCGCATCTGCCGTAAATACGATGTTCTC
>NZ_RZQG01001114.1:0-1728 GCF_003998635.1 Mesorhizobium sp. M7D.F.Ca.US.004.03.1.1 | reverse complement strand
CTCCTTCAATCCGAAGCCGCTGACCGATGCCGACATGTGGGGCATCACCATGTTCGATCAGCTGGCGTGCCGGATCGCTTTCCACAAGCTGCGCTATGAAGGCCGCTACACGCCGCCCTCGGTGCAGGGGTCGCTGATCTATCCCGGCAATTTCGGCGTCTTCAACTGGGGTGGCGTGGCGGTCGATCCGGTGCGGCAGGCGCTGTTCGGCATGCCGACCTATCTGGCCTTCACGTCGAGACTTGTGCCGCGCGCGGACGTGCCGCCGCCCGGCGACACCAAGGGCAGCGAGCAGGGGCTCAACCGCAACGAAGGCGCGCCCTATGCCGTGGTGATGGGGCCGTTCCTGTCGCCGCTCGGTGTGCCTTGCCAGGCACCGCCCTGGGGCTATGTCGCCGGCGTCGATCTGAGGACCGGCAAGATCGCCTACAAGCACCGCAACGGCACCGTCTACGACATGACGCCATTGCCGCTGCCGCTGAAGGTCGGAGTGCCGGGCATCGGTGGGCCGATGATCACCGCCGGCGGTGTCGCCTTCCTGGGTGCGGCGGTCGACGATTATCTGCGCGCCTATGAGCTGACATCAGGCAAGCAGCTGTGGCAGGCGCGGCTGCCGGCCGGCGGGCAATCGACGCCGATGACCTATACGGTCGCCGACGGACGCCAGTTCGTGGTCATCGTCGCCGGTGGCCACGGTTCGGTCGGCACCAAGCCGGGGGATTATGTGATGGCCTACGCGCTGCCGAAGTAGGGGCGGACTGGCCGTGCCGTCCTAGCCAAGCCCCAGATGGCTCTTCAGGCTGGGCACCGAGCCGAGCACTTCGTTGGTCAGGTCGGGGCCGGCGGCGGCTTCGGCCTGCTGGACCAGCGTTTCGCCGGCCTTCTGGATCTGAGCCATGTCGAGGCCGGATGCCTTGAGCGCGGCGAGGCCGTTGATCAGTGCGCCGGCCTTCTCGCCGAGAACGCCGCCAAGCGCGCCCTGCAGCGATGACAGGAAGCCGCCACCGCCGCCGGCCGGAGCGGTGGCCATGACGTCATATTGGTGGGCGAGATCATCGGCGCCGGGGATCTTGGCGAAGAAAGCCGAGGCGCTGGTGCCTTCAGCTTCATGCTCAAGCACCGAGAAAATGGTGCCGACGACTTTCTCCGTCGTCGCCTGGTCGAGGCCCGCTTTCTGCGAGACGGTGTTGACGATGTCCTGGACGTTCATGGTCTCACCTCAACCCTGGGTCTTCGTGTTTGCACGGCGGTTCTGCTCACTGCGGACCCTGATCAACGATCGTCTGCCTGCATTCACGACCATCGAGCGTAGGGCCAAAGCGGCGCCCACGGCAAGGACGACCGCGCTGGTGAGGATCGGGGAAGGCATGGTCATCGGCATCGCTCCTTCTGGGTCGAGACGTGAAGGCACCTGGTCCAAGGCGCCATCGATAGCCGGCAGCTTCCCTCACTATTGTGGCAGCGCCAGCAGGATTTGTCGCGGATGACTAAAAAGTGATGACACGGGCGCCTGTGGCGCCGGCTTTGCCGGGCCGGCGTGGCCGCCTGTGGAAACGCCACGAGGCGATCCACGGCCGTGACAATGCTCGACTGGATCATGGCGGCTGGGTCTCTATGTAGCTCAGGTATCGAAGCTCGAAGCCGAGGAGTGCGCAATGACGAAATCAGCTGGCCAGACGCCTGCCATTACCCAGGCGATGATCGATGCCTATGACGAATATACGCATC
>NZ_RZQG01001113.1:0-1731 GCF_003998635.1 Mesorhizobium sp. M7D.F.Ca.US.004.03.1.1 | reverse complement strand
CTCAAGGGGGAGGGTAACACCGCGTCAGATACCCATCATGGCGCGCAGCACTTTCTTGTCCGTAGCGCCGCCGGCGAAATCGTCGAATGCCTTTTCCGTCACCCGGATGATGTGATGCTGGATGAAAGGCGCGCCCTCGGCCGCGCCATCTTCCGGATGCTTCAGGCAGCACTCCCATTCCAGCACCGCCCAGGAATCATAATTGTACTGTGTCAGCTTGGAAAAGATGCCGCCGAAATCCACCTGCCCGTCACCTAGCGAACGGAAGCGGCCGGCGCGGTTGGTCCAGCTCTGATAGCCGGAATAGACGCCTTGCCGGCCGGTCGGGTTGAACTCGGCGTCCTTGACGTGGAACGCCTTGATGCGCTCGTGATAGATGTCGATGAATTCCAGATAGTCGAGCTGCTGCAACAGGAAGTGCGACGGATCGTAGTTGATGTTGCAGCGCTTGTGGCCGCCGACCGCGTCGAGGAACATCTCGAAGGTCGCGCCATCGAACACGTCCTCGCCGGGATGGACCTCGTAGCCGACATCGACGCCATTGTCCTCATAGACGTCGAGGATCGGCTTCCAGCGCTTGCCGAGTTCGGCGAACGCTTCCTCGATCAATCCGGCCGGCCGCTGTGGCCACGGGTAGAGGTAAGGGAAGGCTAAGGCTCCGGAAAAGCTCACCGAGGCCTTCAGGCCAAGGTTCTTCGAGGCCTTGGCGCCGAACTTCATCTGCTCGACCGCCCATTTCTGCCGCGCCTTTGGATTGTTGTGCACCGAAGCCGGCGCAAAGCCGTCGAATTGCGCGTCATAGGCCGGATGCACCGCCACCAATTGCCCCTGCAGATGCGTCGACAGTTCGGTGATCTCGACGCCGGCGTCGGCGCAGATGCCCTTCACCTCGTCGCAATAGGCCTTGGAAGAGGCCGCTCTCTTGAGATCGAACAGCCGCGCGTCCCAAGTCGGGATCTGCACGCCCTTGTAACCGAGACCAGCCGCCCATTTGGTGATCGACGCCAGCGAGTTGAACGGCGCGGCATCGCCCGCGAACTGCGCCAGAAACAGTCCAGGGCCCTTCATTGTCGTCGGCATCGGCATCCTCCCTCATTTTTCTCGCGACCGAGCATGGCGCCGATTGGAAGCAGGGCCAGCCACTTTGGTCTTTTCAGATCGAGCGCATTGTGTACGCGCTATTCTGGTATTACCAAATATGGGAATTTGGTCAAGCCTCGCAATGGACCGTCGAACCTCTTTGGGCATGCGAAATCCAGGCATATAGATCAATATAATCAATGAAGTAATCTGCATTGGAAGTTGCCTTCCCACGCTTCTTGCCGTCCCGCAGAATTTGCTGTAGACCTCCTTTCAGGCCCAATTGGTCGAACCAGTTTGCGAGAAAAGGCTGGGGATGCCTTGGGGAGGAACCCTTGCGTCGCCTTTTGGCGATGCATGTCGCAGGCGAACCATAGAGACGAATTGGGAAGGACAGACCATGCATCTTTCGACGCACAACTGGATGCGCGCGGAACCCTTGGAGACGACGCTCAAGCGCATCAAGAAATTCGGCTATGAGTCGATCGAGATTTCCGGCGAGCCCGAGCAATACAAGACCAAGGAGACGCGCGCGCTGCTGAAGGAGCATGGCATCCGCTGCTGGGGCGCGGTGACCTTGATGCTGGGCGAGCGCAACCTCGCGGCCAAAAACCAGGGCCAGCGCGAGCGCTCCGTTCAGTATGTCAAGGA
>NZ_RZQG01001112.1:0-1733 GCF_003998635.1 Mesorhizobium sp. M7D.F.Ca.US.004.03.1.1 | reverse complement strand
GAGCCGATCTGCTGGCCGTAAAGGTCGACGGAAGCGCGACCGATGGTGATGACGTCGAGCGGCGCCTGTTTCGCGTCCACGGCTTCGCTCATTGGAACCTCCCGTCGGCCTTGTTATCTTGGGGTACACGCGCGAGCGGCAGCGTGGCGCCGGGAATATGAAATAATAATTCCAATCCATAGTCAATATGGAATGAGCGTTCCTTCTGTGAAAAGTACCATCAGGTGTCGCGTGCGGGAAGAGGCTTTGGCGGGTCTGGCTCCGTTCACCACGGAAGCGGGCCATCGTCGCTGAAGTACCCGGCGTTCGGACCATCGGCATCCAGGGTCGCCAGGTGTATGACGATCTCGGCCGCTTGCTGCACGGTGCGGTGGCCCTTAAATCCATTCAGGTCGGTGGCGGTATATCCGGGCGCCGCTGCATTGATCTTGATGCCCTGCGGCGCAAACTCGCGGGCGAACGCGACGGTGATGGCATTCAGGGCGGTCTTGGAGCTGCCGTAACCCATCAAATTGACCGACTGGTTCGGCGTGCTGGAATCGAGCGCGCGCCCGATGGATCCCGTGGAACTGCTCACCATGACGATGCGGGCGGCCGGCGCTGCAAGCAGCAGCGGCAGGAAGGCCTGGGTCACGCGGATCGGTCCGAAGACATTGACGTCATAGGTGGCCCTGACATCGGCAAGATGCTGCTGGCTCGGCGGCAGCTCGTAGTTGATGGCGATGCCGGCATTGTTCACCAGCACGTCGAGGCAAGGGCTCTCCGCCCCGACAGTCCTGGCTGCAGCCGCCACGCTTTCGTCCTGTGTGACATCCAGCCCAAGCCACTCAACATCCAGACCTTCCGCGCGCAATTCCTGCGCCGCCGCCATGCCACGCTCGGCATTCCTGGCGCCAAGCCACACCTTGAAGCCCATCGTCGCCAGACGCCGGGCGATTTCGTGGCCGATGCCCTTGTTGGCGCCCGTCACCACAGCGGTTTTCGATCTCGTCATTTGGGTTCTCCATCTCTCCATGTCGAAGACCCAGAGATGGCGTCCCGTGGGAAGCGCCGCGCGCCGAAAACTCTCCCGCTCTTGCCTAATCCTCTCATATGGCTTGCGCGGCCCAGTTGGATGCGCAAAACTGACATCATGAGCGAGGCACTGCAGGAGTTGATTGATATCGCCGGCCGCCATGCGCGCGGGCGACGAACGGCAACGGCGATCCCCCGCGTTTCGATAGGCCGCAGCGAAGTCGCCACGGCACCAATGGCGGGGGTATGGGGGTCGGGGGTGCTGTTTGTGCTGCAGGGCGCGAAAAAGGTTCTGATCGGAGACCGGACCCTTCGATACGATCCCGCCAGCTATTTCATCTACACTGTCGACACACCCACCATCAGCCAGTTGGTCGCGGCGAGCGCCAAACATCCTTACCTGGCGATCGGCTTCACTCTCGACCTGCAGGCCGTCGCCGCCCTCCTCGTCGAGCACGAGCCCGCGCTCGGCGGCGACAGTTTCTCCACCTCGCCCGTCAACGAAGAGCTGCTCGACGCATTGCGTCGCATCATGCGGCTGCTCGACCGGCCAGGGGAGATTCCCGTGCTGGCGGCCATGCTCGAACGCGAGATGCTGTTTCGGCTGCTGCAAGGCCCCCAGGGCGGAAAGCTTCGCCAGCTTGCGCGTGCCGACGGCCATCTGTCCCGGATTGGCCAGGCCATCGCCTGGATCCGCACACATTGCCATCAGCCGGTCC
>NZ_RZQG01001111.1:0-1735 GCF_003998635.1 Mesorhizobium sp. M7D.F.Ca.US.004.03.1.1 | reverse complement strand
ACCTGGTGCTGTTCGTCGAGGTCAAGGCGCGCCGCACGCTGATGGAAGCCATGGAGGCGATCGGCCATGAATCGGAACGCCGCATCGAGGCAGCGGCCGACATCTGGCTGTCGCGCCAGTCGGATTACGGCAAACTGTCGATGCGCTTCGACATGGTCGCGGTGCTGCCCTGGTGCTGGCCGGTGCATGTCGAGAATGCGTTTTATGGGCGGAATTGAGGAACATCCTTCGTCATCCACGGGTCTGCGCTGCGTCGCTACGCTCCTTGCTCCGCCCGTGGATGACGAAGTCGAGGAGGTCGCGGACCACTCCTCACCCCCAGATCATCAAGCCAACCAGCCCGACAACACCCACCACCAGCCGCCACCAGCCGAACAGCGAGTAGCCGTTGCGCGAGACGTAATCGAGCAGGAAGCGCACGACGATGAGCGCTGTGATGAAGGCGGCAACGAAGCCGACGGCAATGATCGGCAGGTCGGCGCTGCTCAGTACGTTGCGGTTCTTGAACAGGTCGAAGGCGAAGGCGCCGACCATGGTCGGGATCGCAAGGAAGAAGGAAAATTCCGCCGCCGCCCGCTTGTCGACGCCTAAAAGCAGTGCGCCGACGATCGTCGAACCCGAGCGCGACGTGCCGGGAATCAGCGACAGGCACTGGAAAAGCCCAATCTGCAGGTAAAGCCGGGTCGGGAATCGCTCGACGTCGCGGTAGACGGGTTTGAGGTTCATGCGATCGACAGCCAGCAGCACGACGCCGCCGATGATCAGCATGATGCAGATCAGCCTTGGCGATTCGAACAGCACTGTCTTGATGAAATCATGCGCCAGCGCGCCGATGATCGCCGCCGGCAGGAAAGCAATGAGGATGCCGATGACGAAATGCCGTGTCAGCCGGTCATGCGGCAGGTCGAGCAGCATTTTCCACAGACGGCGGAAATAGACACTGAGGATCGCCAGGATGGCGCCGAGCTGGATCAGGATCTCGAAAGCCTTGCCGGTCGAGTGGAAGCCGAGGAAATGGCCGGCGAGCAGGATATGGCCGGTGGACGACACCGGGATGAACTCGGTCAGCCCCTCCAGCAGGCCGAGCAGCAGGGCTTCGACGATGGTCTGGCTTTCCATGGCTACCTCGGCATTTGGCGTGACGGCTAACAGAACGGCTTGCTTGTCATGGCGTTGAAGTCCCCCTATAGGTCGCAACACTCTGACGGCCCGCTAACCGGGCGGCCAAGACTTACCGGTGCGCCCTGCGATTCGCCAGTGCGCTTTATCATCGCGGAACCATGCTGACGCTTTTCCACCATCCCATGTTCGCCACCTGTCGCTTCGTCCGCCTCGCTTTCGGCGAGTATGGCGAGGAGCTGGCCCTGATCGAGGAAAAGCCGTGGACCCGACGCAAGGAGTTCCTGGCGCTGAACCCGGCCGGTACGCTGCCGATCCTGCTGGCCGAAGGCGACGTGCCGATCGTCGGCGCAACGGTGATCTCGGAATATCTCGATGAAACGCGCGGCGTGCTCAAACGCGACAAGCGGCTGTTCGCCGAGGACCCGATGCAGCGCGCCGAAATCCGCCGGCTGATCGACTGGTATCTCAACAAGGCCGAAAGCGAAGTCACCCGCCATTTGGTGCGCGAGCGCGTGCTGAAGCCGGTCATGCCGGAAACGGCGGGCGGCGGCTCGCCCGATTCGGGCGCGATCCGTGCCGCGCGCGCCAACATCCGCCAGCACATGAAATACAC
>NZ_RZQG01001110.1:0-1740 GCF_003998635.1 Mesorhizobium sp. M7D.F.Ca.US.004.03.1.1 | reverse complement strand
CCATTGTCGCCGGCGGCCTGTCGAAGTCGGTCGCGGCCGGTGTGCGCGGCGGCTGGCTCTCCTGCCCGCCCGCCTACCGCCACCGCATCCGTGTCGCCCACAAGATGATGACCGGCGGGATGCCCTTCCTGCTGGCGGAGGTGAATGCCCGCTTGGTGCTTTCCGGTCAGGCCGGCGATATCCGCAAGCGCAGCATCGCCGAAATCAGCGCCCGCATCGCGATCGTGCGCGAGACTTTGGCCGGCTTCGCGTTCAAGTCGCACGACAAGGTGCCCTTTGTCTGGCTGACTTTGCCCGACCCGTGGCTTTCCGGCACCTTCAAGAATGCTTGCCTCGAGCACGGCGTGCTGATCAATGACGAGGACCAGTTCAAGGCCGGTCGCTCCGAGCAGACTTTCCACGGCATCCGCTTCGGTATTTCACAGCCGAAACAACGCAAGGACATCGCTGAAGGCGTCGCGGTGATCCGGCGTCTGCTGGATGAAGGCCGCGCCGGCTACGACAGCTTCTCGTGAGCCAACTCGCGACTGACAGGCCCATTAAGCGTCGGTTTGGCGCAGAGCAGCCCCTCCATGGCTCTCAGATCAGCCCTCTGCCTTGAAGTTCTTGGCTTCCTTCTCGGCGTTGTCTTTCCCGTGCTTCTCAGCCAGCTCCTTGGCCTGCCCAGGTGAAACGTCGGTGGTCTCCGCGATATGCATAGCCTCCTTGTCCGAGAGGCGATTGTCTTTCTTGCCCTGCTTGGTGGCCATGGTCCAAATCTCCCGATTGGTTGGAGACCTAACGGCCGGAATGTCATCCCGTTCCCCAATGGCGGTGCAGAAGCCTTCACAAACAGACAACAACGTTCCCCCACGACCCGCGATCTCGTCGCGCCCGTCGTCACCTTGTAGCTTTCCGTTGTTTTTCAGCATCCGATGGGGTGTATTGGCTCCCAAGCTTGCGATAAGACGGGACTCAAATCCCAACGCCCCGGATACAAATCGCCGCCCATGACCATTTCCAATTCCGTGCCGATCACCCCCGAGCTCATTGCCGCGCACGGGCTGAAGCCCGACGAGTATCAGCGCATTCTCGACCTTGTCGGGCGCGAGCCGAGCTTCACCGAACTCGGCATCTTCTCGGCGATGTGGAATGAGCACTGCTCCTACAAATCCTCGAAGAAGTGGTTGCGCACGCTGCCCACCACCGGCCCGCGCGTCATCCAGGGACCGGGCGAGAATGCCGGCGTGGTCGACATCGGCGATGGCGACTGCGTCGTCTTCAAGATGGAGAGCCACAACCACCCGTCCTACATCGAGCCCTACCAAGGTGCCGCGACCGGCGTCGGCGGCATCCTGCGCGACGTCTTCACCATGGGCGCGCGGCCGATCGCGGCGATGAATGCGTTGCGCTTTGGCGCGCCTGACCACCCCAAGACCAGGCATCTCGTTTCGGGCGTGGTCTCCGGTGTCGGCGGCTATGGCAACGCCTTCGGCGTGCCGACGGTCGGCGGCGAGGTCAATTTCGACGCCCGCTACAACGGCAACATCCTGGTCAACGCTTTTGCAGCGGGCCTGGCCAAGACCGACGCGATCTTCCTATCGGAAGCCAAGGGCGTCGGCCTGCCGGTCGTCTATCTCGGTGCCAAAACCGGCCGCGACGGCGTCGGCGGCGCCACAATGGCCTCGGCCGAATTCGACGACAAGATCGACGAGAAGCGCCCGACCGTTCAGGTCGGCGACCCCTTCACCGAAAAGTGCC
>NZ_RZQG01000110.1:0-10801 GCF_003998635.1 Mesorhizobium sp. M7D.F.Ca.US.004.03.1.1 | reverse complement strand
TCCTTGGAATGCGCCGACTGCCGCCTCGATCTGGAAGATCGGCCCGGCGCTGGCGACCGGCTGCACCATCGTGCTGAAGCCTTCCGAGGAAGCGCCGCTGACGCCGCTTTTGATCGGTGCGCTGATGATGGAGGCCGGCGTGCCGCCCGGCGTCGTCAACGTCGTCACCGGCACGGGTGCGGAAGCCGGCGCGCCGCTTGCCGCCCATATGGATGTCGACAAGATCGTCTTCACCGGCTCGACAGCGACTGGCCAGAACATCCTGCGCGCCTCCGCCGGCAACATGAAGCGCGTCTCGCTGGAGCTCGGCGGTCAGTCGCCGGTCATCGTCTGCGCCGATGCCGATCTCGAGCGCGCCGTGCCGATCGCGGCGATGTCGGTGTTCGCCAATTCCGGCCAGATCTGCATCGCCGGCTCGCGGCTGTTCGTCGAACGGCCGATCTATGACGAATTCGTCGAGCGGGTCTCGGCCTATGCGGCGAAACTCAGGATCGGCGACGGCGCCGACCCCGAGACCGAGATCGGGCCGCTGATTTCGCTGAGGCAGCTCGAACGCGTCACCGGTTTCATCGAAGACGGCACCAGGCAGGGCGCCAGGCTGGTCACCGGCGGCAACCGCATCACCGAAGGTGCGCTTGGGTCAGGCAATTTCATCGCGCCGAGCGTCTTTTCCGGCGTCACCGACGACATGCGCATTGCCCGGGAAGAAATCTTCGGCCCGGTGATCTCGGCGCTGCCGTTCGACACGCTGGACGAGGTGGTGCGGCGCGGCAACGACACGCCTTATGGGCTGGGCGCCGGCGTCTTCACCCGCGACCTCGGCAAGGCGCACCAACTGGCCAACCGCCTGCGCGCCGGCTCGGTCTGGGTCAACACCTATCACGCGATCGACCCGGCGGTGCCCTTCGGCGGCTACAAGATGAGCGGCTACGGACGCGAGGGTGGGGCTGAGCATCTCGACGAATATCTCAATACCAAGGGCGTGTGGATCAGGACGGATTGAGAGGGGCGGAATTTTGCCGGTGGCGCTCTATGGCGCCCCCTTTGTCCTGCCGGACATCTCCCCCACGAGGGGGGAGATCGGCCGTCACCGCGACCTTCGCCAATCTTCGGCCTAGCAGGAAGAGAGCCGGCGCCGAAACTGCCAATCTCCCCACCCGTGGGGAGATGTCCGGCAGGACAGAGGGGGGCGCCACAGAACTCGACGTTTGTTGCTGGTTTCTTCCCGCTCCGCTCACCCGATGCCGCCGGTGACCGCGTAGACGCCAGCCGTCCGCCCATCCTCCAAGCGCACCACCGCTGTCACGATCGAGCCATACGAGCCGCGCCAGGCGCTGTGGGACCGCTGATGCTCCGCGGCCGGGACGAGGGCATGCCCGCTGAAGCGCTGGTCGCTCCGCTGCAGCGCGACGGCCTCTCCGTTGACATGCACCTTGACGCTGGCCGCCTCAGTTGCCTCGCCGGGCAGGTTGAGCGTGATGACGATCTCTTGCTGATCACCGGAAGGTCGCGTCTCGGCGGCAAGCGTGATGGTGAGCGCCGGCGCCTTGCCGTCACCCGCCCTGCCAGCGCGGCCCGCAAACACATCGTCGGGCAGTTCGGGCGTGCGCGGGGGGCGCGTGCGACGCTGACTGGACTGTTCGAAATCGCCGGCTATGCGCAGCAGCCTTTCGTCGTCATAGGCCTTGCCGGCGAAGGTCAGGCCGACCGGCATGCCGATATCGGCCATCGTGCCCATCGGCACGGTGACGGTCGGGATGCCGAAATGGCGCCAGACCAGATTGCCGTTGGCGACCCAGGTGCCGTTGCGCCAGGCAAGCGCTGCGGACGCCTCGTTGATATCAGCATCGGCCGGCCCGACATCGGCGGCGGCGGGCAGCATCACGGCGTCGATGCCCTGCGTGTCCAGCCAGTCCTCGAAGTCGATCCGCCTCGTCGCTTCCAGCCCCTTCAGGCCTTCTTCGAGCGTTGGAATGTCAGTGAAAGGCGTGACGCCGGCTCTTGCCCGCTCGACATATTCCCTCAGGTCGAAGCCGCCCTCATAGCGGTCGGGCAGCGTGCCCGGCGGTTGCGGGAAGATCTTTGGGCCATCGACCGAAACGAGATCGGGCAACGCCGGGTCGGCATTGGCGCGCAAAAAATCGTCCCAGCCCCAGATGCAGAGATCCCAGAGCTCGCGCTCGGCGAAGTCCTGCGGCACCAGCCCGCGCTCGACCATGCCGCGCGCGCCGGGGCGGTCGCGTTCGTAGTTGGAGACGACGGGAAAATCGACCTCGACCACCTCGGCACCAAGCCGCTTCAGGTCGGCCGCCGCCTGCTCCCACAGGGCAAGCACCGAGGCCCGGGTTTCGATCGGCTTGTCGGTCTCGCTGTCGCGGCCGATATACATTCTGGGCACGCCGAGCCGCATACCTTTCAGCGACCCCGCCAGTGTGAGACCGGTATAGCGTGGCGGCCGCACGTCGGAGCTTTTCGGCAACTTGACCCAGGGCTGCGCGCGCCAGAAATCGCCTCGCGTCACGGGGTCGTCGGCGACGATCACGTCGAGCAGTTCGAGCATGTCGGGCACGCTGCGCGTATGCGGCACCACGACATCCATGGTCGGCACCAGCGGCCAGTTGCCGCGCACCGAGATGACGCCGCGCGACGGCGTGTAGGCGACCAGCGCGTTGTTGGTGGCCGGCGCGCGTCCGGACGACCAGGTTTCTTCGCCAAGCCCGAAGGCGCAGAAGCTGGCCGCTGTCGCCGTGCCGGAGCCGCTCGACGAGCCCGATGCGAAGGCGGCGGTCAGATAGTCGGTGTTGTAAGGGCTTTCGGCGCGGCCATAGACGCCGCGCTGCATGCCGCCATTGGCCATCGGCGGCATGTTGGTGAGGCCGATCAGCACCGCGCCGCCGGCGCGCAGCCGGGCGATGGTGAAGGCGTCCTCATTGGCGACGAGATGTTCGAAGGCCGGCGAACCAGCAGCGACCGTCAGCCCGGCGACCTTGTAGCTGTCCTTGGCGGTGTAGGGGATGCCGTCGAGCGGCCCGAGCACAGCACCGTTGCGGCGGCGCTGGTCGGAGGTGGCGGCCTCCTCGAACATATCGGGGTTGAGCACCGGAACGGCGTTGAGAGCGATGCCGTGCCGGTCGAAATGCGCGATGCGCCTTAGATAGGCTCCGACCAGTTCGACGCTGGTGACTGTGCCATTGTCGAGCGCGCGGCGCAGTTGGTCGATCGTCGCTTCGACGAGATGAAGGCCGGCATCGGTCATCGCTGGTCCCAAATTTCCACACACCATGGATGAGCGGGGCCGTTAGCTTCGGCAAGGGCCTATTGCGGTCTTCGTTGGAACTTTTGTCCGGCTGGCGATTTTGGATGTATGATGCGATTCCGGAATGGCCAGGAGGGTGTTGCCGATGACCACGAAATGCGTTGCGATCCTAGCTCTCGCTCTCGTCATGGGCTCAAGCCTTTGCGCCCCGGCCTTCGCCGGCGACCGGCATCACGACCGCCGGGTCCAATCCGAACGCTACGTTCCCGCCGATGACGATCTCATCAACTTCCTGTTCGGCGGCCCGCGTTACTACGATCAGCAGCTGTTCACGACGGCTGCTGGAGCCTGCTCCTACCATCGCGTCGGACCGGACGCGAATGCGTTGAACAAGATCAACGATCATCACTGCGGTAAGTAGCCAGTAGGGCAGTAGGGCAGTAGGGCAGTAGGGCAGTAGGGCAGTAGGGCAGTAGGGCAGTAGGGCAGTAGGCTGCGCCTCAACGCTGGCCGCTCTCCTTCATCCGCTCGATGATCTCGGCCATCAGCGCCAGGTCGCGGCGTGAATCGGCGAGGTCGGTCAGCGGCTTCGTGCCTTCGGTGATGTGGCGGTGGAAAATCTCCAGTTCGTTGGAGAAGGCGTCGCCATAGAGCGGGCCGAAGGTTTTCGTCACCGGGCCGAGCGGGCCGGCATCGGTGACTTCCAGACGCGTCGGCAGGCTGCGGATGTAGGGCGTGTCGTAGAGGATGCGCACGCGTCTGGTGTTGGAGCGCACCTCGATCATGGCGTCGAACAGGCCGAGATCGTCGACGACGGCATCATAGAGGCAAGCGAAATGGCCGTAGTCGAAAGTGACTGATGTGTTGGCACCGCCATTGGTGCGGTGCGCCGCCAGCACGCGGGCCGGCTCGCCGATCAGCCCGCGCATCGCCGAAATATGGTGCGAGGACAGCGCGGTCAGCCCGCGATAGGCGCGCACCAGGTCGGCCGGCGCATCGGTGCCGACCACCTCGCGGATCAGCGCGTCGCGTTCGCTTGCGCCACGCGCCAGCAGGGCAGGGTCGATGTCCCTGGGATAGAGGACGTTCTGGCTCTTCTTGAGGAAATGCCGGCCTTCCGAGATCAGGTCGAAGATGCGGACATGGGTGATGTCGGCGAAGGCCGGCAGCTCGTCCCTCGCCGCCAGATAGGCCGGCGCGTAGCGGCGCATGTAGCCGACGAAAAGCGTCTTGTCGCAGCCCGGCATCAGCGCCAGCAGATCGTCTATCTCGCGCACCGTCAGGCAAGCGGGCTTTTCCAGCAGGATGTGCTTGTTGGCGGCAATCGCCGCGCGCACGAAGCGGCTGTGGGTGTCGTCGGACGACAGCACGAACACCGCGTCGATGTCGGGCGAATTGATCAGCGCCTCGGCCGTCTCGAAAGCCTTTGCCGTCGGATGTTGCGAGGTGCACAGCGCCACCAGGCTGGGCGACACATCGTACACGCCCGCGATCACCCAGCGCTCCCGCTGATCGCTCAACACCGGCAGATGGATCGACTGCGCGACCTCTCCAAGACCGACAAGCCCGACGCGAATTGGTGCCACTCGCAAACTCCCTTTAGATTTCAAGTCTCGGGCTGGCCAGGACAGCCAGCTGTTGATTGACCGATCAGGCCGCGCCGGTGACCAGCGCGACGAGCTCGTTGCCTGACGTTTCCGAGGCACGCACGGTCGCTGCCATCTTTCCCGCCCGCATTACCCAGATCTGGTCGGACAGACGGCGGACCTGATCGAAATTGTGGCTGACCAGGATGACGCTGACCGACTGCTCGCGCAGGCGCCGGATCAGCGCCTCGACATTGGCCGTTTCCTGCACGCCGAGTGCTGCCGTCGGTTCGTCCATCACCACCAGCTTGGCGCCGGAGCCGACGGCGCGGCAGATCGAGATCGCCTGCCGCTGGCCGCCCGACAGGCGCCGCACCCGTTGGTTGATCGACGGCACGTTGATCGACAGCCGCGACAGCATCGAACGGGCTTCGCGCTTCATCGCCTTGCGGTCGAGGAACGCAAAGGGGCCGATGCGGCGCACGATCTCGCGGTTGAGGAACAGGTTCTGTGCCACCGTCAGTTCGTCGATCAGCGCCAGGTTCTGGTGAACGGTCTCGATGCCGGCCTTACGCGCCTCGTCGGGATTGGCGAAGGGCCGTGCCCTTCCGTCGAAGAACAGATTGCCGGCGTCGGGCTGATGCACGCCGACCAGGCTGCGGATCAGCGTCGACTTGCCGGCGCCATTGTCGCCGATGACAGCGGTGACCTCGCCGCGGCGAGCCTGGAAGGCGACGTCGGTGAAGGCACGGATGCCGCCGAAATGCTTGCTCAGCCCTTCGCAGGCGATGATCGCCTCAGTGGCGGGGATGTGATGGGGAGCGCTCATTTCTGATACCGCATGATCAGCGCCGCCAGCACCACGATGGCGCCCACGGCAAGCGGTTGGTAGAAGGCCGATACGTTGAGCAAGGTCAGGCCGTTGACGAGTGCTGTGAGCATCAGCGCGCCGATCGCCGGTCCCAGAATGCTGGCGCGGCCGCCGAACAGGCTGACGCCGCCCAGCACCACCGCCGCCACTGAATTCAAGAGCAGGCTGGTGTTGATCTGCGGTTCGGCCGAGCCGATGCGGGCGACCAGAAGAATGGCCGCTATGCCGGCGCAGAAGCCCGAGACTGTATAGGCAGCGATCTTGACCCGGTCGGTGCGGATGCCGAGCGCGCCGGCACTTTCGGCCTGGCCGCCGGTGGCCAGCAGATGCACCCCGAAGCGCGTGTGGTAGAGCGCGATATGCGCGACGATGACGGCTGCGATCGCCACCCAGACCGGATAACCGAACGGTCCGAACGAGCCTGAGGCGAGCCTGAGCAGGAAGGTCGAGCCGACCATGGTCGGCTCGCCACCCGACAGGATGAGCCCAAGCCCGGTGATGCCCGACAGCGTACCGAGCGTCACCACGAAGTCGGGAATTTTGCCTGCGGTGATGATCAGGCCGTTGAGGAAGCCGACGGCGCTGGTGGCGAGAACCGCGAGCACGCAGGCGATGAAGATGCCGTAGCCGGCGGCGTTGACGAGGCCGAGGATGATGGCGCCGAGCATGACGGCGGCGGCCAGCGACAGGTCGATGCCCGAGGTGGCGATGACGAAGGTCTGGCCGATCGACAGCACGACCAGGATCGCCGCCGCCAGCAGCAGCGCTTGCAGGTTGGCGACGCTGAGAAAGACCGGCTGGGCGATGCCGAAGACGATGACGAGGCCGACCAGGCCGACGACGGATGCCCAGTCGGCCCAGAAGGAGGGATCGAGGAGGAGAGCCGCCAGGGAGGGACGGCTCTCCTCCGCACCCGCCGAATGGGCGGCGGGCGCGTTGTCTGCAGGTGTGCTCACTTCAGCATCTCGCGGAAGGGATCGGGATAGTCGCCGCCGGGACGCGGAAAGTTCTTCAGCGAGGCTTCGGCATTGTCCTTGTTGATCAACAGCACAGGCGCCGGCACGTTGGCGGGCAGTTCCTTGCCCTTGGCCGCGATCGCACAGGCTTCGACGCCCATGGCGCCGACGACATAGGGGTATTGCGCGACGGTGGCGGTGAGTTCGCCTGATGCAATCGACTTCAGCGCGTCGACGATGCCGTCGAGGCCGATCACCTTGACGTCCTTGCCGGATGTCTGCACGGCGCGCTCGACGCCGAGCGCCATGATGTCGTTGGCGGCAAAGAAGCCGGCGAGGTCCGGATGCGCGGCAAGGATATCGGTGGCGGCGGTCAACGCCTTCTCGCGATCCCAGTCGGCGCTGACCATCACCACGACTTCGAGCTTGCCTTCGACGGCCTGCTTGAAGCCCTTGATGCGGGCATTGGAGCCGACATCGCCGACGATGCCGGCGACCAGCGCGACCTTGGCGCCCTTCGGCACGAGCTTCAGCATCTCTTCGCCGGCCAGCGCGCCGGCGGCGACGTTGTCGGTGCCGATATAGGTCGAGACGGCAAAGCCGGCGGCCTTGGCCTGCTCGGGGTCGATGGTCGAGTCGATGTTGACGATCGGCTTCTTCTTCTGGGCGACCGGCACCAGCGCCTGGACGAGGTTGGATACGCTGATCGGGTTGACCAGATAGCAATCGAAATCCTGCATGGCCATGGCGGTCAGGCGGTCGGCCTGGCCGGTGGCGTCACCCATATTGGCGGCGGCCTGAACGCTGACATTGACACCGTTGGCCTTGGCCTGCTCCTCGATGCCCTGCTGCATGGTCTGGAAGAAGGGGTTGTCGAGGCCTTTGACGATGGCCGCGACTTTCGCCGCATCCTCGGCGTGGACGGGCGCTGAGACGATGGTTGCAAGCACGCCTGCGCCAAGCAGGCTCGTACCGAGTTTCAGGCAATTGAACACGCGCATGGTTTTTCCTCCTCCTGATTGTTTTATGTGCTGCATCAATGTTGCTGTCCGGCCACTGCAATGTCCGACGGTCCGCAAGCGACCCCGGCGCCTGGCGCGACGATCCGCCAACAGGTTGCTGCCCGCTTTGTGGTGTGCGGGTCGCAGCCCCGGTTCGGGCGCTTTTTGATGTCAGGCATTGCTCCTCCCAGAGCGCCGGCCGATGCCATGCCAGCGTTTCCGCATGTTTTAGAAAAAATTGACACGCGTCAAGATTTAAAATGGTGCGCAGCGATTTTGACTGTGCGGTCCCCACGGCATGACTGGCCAGCCGATATGCGCTACAACCAAGGCGCGAAAAAAATGCCGCCCAGAGGGAACCTTTGGGAGGCATCGGCGTTTGTCGCTGCTTTTGTGCAAGGGGAGGTTTTGGGGATGGAGCGTTTCGAAATCCTAGAAGAGCCAACAGGCACATTCTCGATTTTCGATACATTCACGGAATTGCCGGCAACGGTCGAAGGCGGTGCGTGCATCGGGCTTTACCGGCACGAAGTGCCGCTGGCGCTGCTTGCAGCGATTGAAACGGTTCAGCCCGGCAATTTCTCGCTGCTGCCATCCTTGGCGGCGTTGAACGGCTGGCGGGCCAATGAAGACGATCGGTCGCTTTCAGATGACCTTCTGGCGTGAGCAAAGCCAGCCGCCATCGCATCAAAAAATCATACCGTAGGGGAAATCACGCCCTGTCGTCGAAAGCGGCGGTCAGGCATGGGGGGCAAAGGGAGGTTGTAGAGCGTTGGGAGGTGAACAATGTCTGATCAGGACGACCTGATCCGAGCGGCCATCGGACGGCTGCTCGCCGAGAAGACAGGCGCCGCCGTCATCTCGATGAGAGAGAGCACTACGGAGCTTCTGGCGCTGACCGGTGCCGCGCTGGACGAAAGACTGCAGGACCTTCTGCTGGAAATGGCCGAAGTCCGCGGCATGATGGTCGCGCTCGATATTTAGGACGGCCATCGATCTGGCAGCCAGTCCGCCGACCAAGGCGATGCCGTTTTGCCGAAGGGCTGACGCGGAGTTTGGGGGCAGGGCGCGGGTGACCTGAAGGGTGGCGCCCCGCCCTAACGCTGCTCGATCAGTGTCCGCGCCGCATCTTTCCCCGCCGAGAGGATACGATCCGACAATTCCGTCCCTTCGACGGCGCGAGCCAATTGGAGCGCGCCGATGAGCGTTGCAAAGACAGCTAGCGCCACGCCTTCCGGATCCTTGTCCTGCGGAAGTGCGGCAGACAATTGGTGGGCCAAAGCCAGCAAGCGGTCGGTATAGACCTTACGCGTTTCAGGCGGTTGACGCGCGAGCTCCGGCAACAGCGCGGCCGACGCGCAGCCCGTTCCCGGATTATCCCGGTGCTCGGCCGACAGATACGCCTCTATCGCCATCTGCGGGCCACCGGAGGCCAAGGTTTCCGCCAGTTGCTGCGACTGAATCTCCATGGCTGCCGCCACGCTCTCGCGGACAAGCTCGGCCTTGGATTGAAAGTGCGGATAAAACGCCCCGTTCGTCAGCCCGGCGTCGCTCATGATGGTCGCCAGTCCGGACGCGGCTATGCCGTCACCGCGAAAACGGTCGGCGGCGACTTCCATGATCCGGCCGCGTGATGCGTCCTTCCGGCCCTTTTCGTAGCGCATGGCTGCATTGCCTTTCTGCTATTGCATTATGGTCATAATTTGATAGTATGAGTGTAATTCAAAGGGCGCGAAAAAGCTAGCCCTCATGATTTTGGAGCACGAAATGAATATGAATTCCGGAAGAACCGCTGTCGTGACCGGCGCCTCCTCGGGCATCGGCCGCGCCAGCGCCGAGGCACTGGCGCGGGCAGGCTTCACTGTCTTTGGAACGAGCCGCAAGGCCAGCAACGGCCCGGACGGGGTGACCATGCTGGTTTGCGACGTGACCGACGGTGAGGCGGTTGCCGCACTCGTTTCGACGGTGCTCTCGCAGACCGGCCGGATCGACCTCCTGGTCAACAATGCCGGCGTCGGCCTGCTTGGAGGCGCCGAGGAATTCTCGATCGCGCAGGTGCAGGCCCTGTTCGACGTCAACCTGTTCGGTGTCATCCGCATGACCAATGCCGTGTTGCCGTCGATGCGGCGGCGTGGCGAAGGGCGCATCATCAACATCGGCTCGGTGTTGGGCCTCGTGCCGGCGCCGTATTCAGCGCATTATTCGGCGGTCAAGCACGCGCTCGAGGGCTATTCGGAATCGCTCGACCACGAGGTTCGTGCGTTCAATATCCGCGTCTCGGTCATCGAGCCGGCATTCGTTCGCACCGTCTTCGACCAGAACGGAATCCAGCCGGATTCGCTGTTGAAGGAATACGATCAGGCTCGAGCCGGACTCGAAGCGCTCCTTCGCGATGTGATGCCTGTAGCCGACCGGCCGGAAGTGGTGGCGCAGGTGGTCGTCAAGGCAGCGGCCGATGCCCGCCCGCGGCGGCGCTACACCGCCGGCAAGGCAGCGCGCCAGGTCAGCCTACTGCGCCGTTTTGCCCCCGCGGCGATATTCGACAAGAGCCTGCGCAAACAGTTCCGCCTGCCGGTTTGAATGACAGAGGGGATTTAACGCACATGCGACACGCCAAAATCACTTTGAGAAAGTCACTGCCATGAAGGCATACGTCGTTGATAAGTATAACAAGAAGGGCACTCTGCGGCTGGCTGAGATGCCGGAGCCGGAACTCGGGGACAGCGATGTCCTGGTCGAGGTTTACGCCGCGGCGGTGAACCTGCTCGATTCCAAGGTCAAAACCGGAGAGTTCAAGCTGATCCTTCCCTATCGCCGGCCCTTCATCCTGGGTCACGACGTAGCCGGGAGGGTTGTCCGCGTGGGATCGAAAGTCCGCAAATTCAAACTCGGCGACGACGTCTATGCGCGGCCGCGCGACGGCCGCATCGGGACGTTCGCCGAGTTCATCGCCATGGATGAAGCCGACGTGGCCTTGAAGCCTGTGAACCTCAGCATGGAGGAGGCGGCCTCGATCCCGCTAGTCGGTCTGACCGCCTGGCAGGCGCTCATCGAAAGGGCGAGCTTGAAGAAGGGACAGAAGGTTTTCATTCAAGCTGGCTCCGGCGGCGTGGGGACATTCGCCATCCAGC
>NZ_RZQG01001109.1:0-1745 GCF_003998635.1 Mesorhizobium sp. M7D.F.Ca.US.004.03.1.1 | reverse complement strand
CGTTGAAGGTGCCGGACGGCCGCGGCGGGCCGGCCTTCCTGATGATCAAGAACTTCACGGTCATCAAAGCCTACAACAACGCCGACAAATATGCGCTTGCCGTCGGTCTTCTTGCCGACGAAATCGCAGGCTCCAGCGGTCTCGTGCAGGACTGGAAGCGGCCTTTCACCAAGCTCACTTTCGAGGAAAGGCAGGAACTGCAGAAGCGGCTTTCCCAGCATGGCCTTTATGACGGCAAGTTCGACGGCAAGATCGGCGACGGCTCGAAGACTGCCATCATGGCCTTCCAGGCCAAGGCCGGCTTGACCCAGGATGGCTATCCGAGCATGGAAGTGCTGAAGTGGCTCCGGCAGAAATAGAGCCACCTGCGGTGTCACGCAGCCTTCCGGGCGCGCAAAGGACACTGTAGTAATCAGGTTTGGCGCAAGGTTCTTCGCGAAAAAATCGCTGCGATTTTTCGCGGGAGCGCGCCAAGGGATGGAGGAAACGGTTGGCTTCGGCTGCGCGCATCGCAAGGCTTGTTCGTCGCGTGCCGGTGCTTGTCCTGGCCATCGTCGTGCTCGCCGTCTGTGTGGCTGGCGCCTTCCACGCGCCGGCCATGGCGCAGGAGCAGCAGCAAAATCGTGGCTGGTCGTTGCGCGACCTTCTGTTTCCGCGCCGCAGCGAGCGGATCGAGCCACCGCTTGACATCCAGCAGGCGAAACCGAGACCCAAGGCCAAGAAACCCCGCGCCCCTCGCCCGCCAGCCGAGCCGGAAACCCCGGTGGTAGACAAGGCGCCGGACGCCCGCGTCGTCCTGGTGGTCGGCGACTTCATGGCGGCGGGCCTCGCCGAAGGCCTGGACACCGCCTTTGCCGAGAATCCCGGCGTCAGGATCGTTGCTCGCTCCAATGGTTCGTCCGGCTTCGTGCGTGATGATTTCTACAACTGGCCCGAACAGATCAAATCGCTGATCGAGACCGAAAACCCGACCGCCGTGGTCGTCATGCTGGGTTCCAACGACCGTCAGCAGATGAAGGTGGGGGATGTGCGCGAGCAGCCTTGGTCCGAGAATTGGACCAAGGAATATGAGCGTCGCACCGATGCACTCGGCAAGGTCATCGCCACTGCGAAAGTGCCTTTCCTGTGGGTCGGCATGCCAGCGTTCCGGGTGCCGAAGATGACCTCCGACATGCTGGCCTTCAACGACATCTACCATAAGGCGGCCGAAAGCCATGGCGGCGAATTCGTCGACGTCTGGGACGGGTTCGTCGACGAGAACGGCGCCTTCATCACCAGCGGCCCCGACATGAACGGCCAACCGGTGCGGCTGCGCGCCGATGACGGCATCAATGTCTCGAAGGCAGGCAAGCGCAAGCTCGCCTTCTATACCGAAAAACCACTGTTGAAGATCCTCGGCCTGTCCGCGCCGGGAAGCGTGGTTACGGCTTCCGCGCCAGCGGGCGCTCCCGTGGAGACGCCGGCGCCGGCCGCAGCCCCCATCGTCATCGACCGCACCGCGCCAATGCTGCTCAGCGATCCGGCGCTCGACGGCGGCTCCGAGTTGCTTGGCGCGGCACCACTGGCGAAGGCCGATCCGGACCTGCCCGGCGAAAGGCTGGTGGTGGAGGGCAAGGCACCCGTGGCTTCGCCCGGCCGCGCCGACGATTTCTCCTGGCCACCCAAGGCTGCAGCCGCGACCGACACCACGACGGCAATCAATCGCTAAAAACGCTCAGCGCGGGAGAACGCTCGCCCCCATCAAC
>NZ_RZQG01001108.1:0-1748 GCF_003998635.1 Mesorhizobium sp. M7D.F.Ca.US.004.03.1.1 | reverse complement strand
ACGCGGCCTCGGTCGCCGGCCTGCTGGTCACCACCGAAGCCATGATCGCGGAGGCTCCGAAGAAGGAGTCGGCTGGCGGCGGCATGCCTGGCGGCATGGGCGGCGGCGGCATGGGCGGCATGGGCGGAATGGATTTCTAATCCAGCCAATCTGGCTAAGCTTACTGAAAGGGCGGCAGCGATGCCGCCCTTTTTGTTTTGCGCAGCGGTCGTTGTGGACGTCTCTCAGACGGCGGCATCCGCGCGTTGCTTTACCTCGCCGGCAAGCACGGCCGCTTCGATCAGTGCCGCCACCTCGTCGGCCACGGCTTGTACCGGGGCGCGGTCGCGGGTGGCGCGGGCGATCACCATCAGCCCTTCCAGCGACGATTCGACCAGCAGCGCCAATGCATGCGCGCGGCGCTCGGGCACCCCTGCCCTGACGAAGGCGTCCCGCAGCAGGCCTATCCACTGTTCGAAGGCCGAGCGGCACAACTCCGCCAGTTCCGGCACGTCGGTCGGCGAGTCCAACACGACAGGCGCGATCGGACAGCCGAGCGAAAACTGGTTGTCCTCCAGCATGCGCCCGACCGACTGGTAGATATGATGGACAGCGACCGCCGGATCCTTTTCGGCGGCCAGCGCTTCGCCCAACCTCTCCGTTACGTCGGCAACGCTGCCGCGCGTCACCTCGATAACCAGCTGGTCCTTGCCGCCGGGGAAATGGAAATAGAGCGAGCCGCGCGGCGCGCCGCTGGCGCTCAATATGTCGTTGAGCGAAGTGCCGTGATAGCCGCGCTGCCTGAGCAGCAGCGCCGTCGTCTCGAGAATGCGGGTGCGGGTGTCGTTGGCCATGTCAACCTCTGTCAGGAGGAATCATTATAGGCCTTGCCTCGAATATGACAATCGGTCTACATAATATATAGATCAGTCTACATATTTCTGAGGAGAATCGACATGCGCAGCTACCGTCTCGAAGGGCCCGGCGGGACCGAATGCCTGGTGATGCGCGACGAGGGGCAGCCGGAGCCGAAACCGCATGAGATCGTGGTGCGCGTTCGCGCCACCTCGCTCAACCGGCGCGACACGATGATCCTCAACGGCACCTATCCGCTGCCGCCGCGCCAAGGCGTCGTTCCGCTGAGCGATGGGGCCGGTGACATTGTCGCCATCGGCGATGCCGTCACTCGCTTTGCCGTCGGCAACCGTGTCACCGGCAGCTATTTTGCCCGCTGGATCGACGGCGGCATCCATGCCGGGCTCATCGACCAGCTCGGCTGCACGCTGGACGGCATGCTGGCCGAATACGCGATCCTCGACGAACAATGGGCGGTGCGGCTGCCCGATCATCTCGACTGGCATGAGGCGGCAACGCTGACCTGCGCTGGCTTGACTGCCTGGAATGCGGTGACGGGCGCCGGAATTCCGAAGCCTGGGCAATGGGTTCTGGTCATCGGCTCGGGCGGTGTCTCGCTCTTTGCACTGCAGTTCGCCAAGCTGCTCGGCTGCCGTGTCGTCGCCGTCACCTCGCGCGGCGAGAAAGCCGACAGGTTGCGGGCGCTGGGCGCCGATCTGGTGATCTCGACATCGGATATGCCGCAATGGGGTGCGACCGTCCGCGATCAGACCGGCGGCATCAATCTCGTCGTCGAGACCGGCGGCCCGGCGACCTTCGCACAGTCGCTGATTGCCAGCACGCTTTACGGGCACATCGTGCTGCTGACCCTGCAGGATGCGAAAGGCGGATCGATCCAGCTGCCGGCGGCACTC
>NZ_RZQG01001107.1:0-1749 GCF_003998635.1 Mesorhizobium sp. M7D.F.Ca.US.004.03.1.1 | reverse complement strand
TGTCAGGACCGCATCTTATCATGTGCGCGTCGATCAATTCATCTTCGCCCCACGATGCGATGAACCCGCCTTCCGGACTGAGTTCAACGATGGCTGGTCCTTTGGCATCAGTCAGGCTGTCGCGACGTGTTAGGACAAAAACATGCCCGTCGTCTGCAACGGCGACGTCCGTCACATTTCCGGCATTTCGCGGAATGACCCCCCATGGTCGCACGACGCAATGGCATTGATCGCCCACCCACACATTCAATTGCTGGCTCAGGCCGACCTGATTGATCGTCATTGGCCACCGCCCTTCGTATGCCCCACGTGTTGCCTCCAAGTGCTCTTGGGTGCGAACCCCAATTCCTTCCGGGCGAGTGATATGTCGAAAACCGCTGCAGTCGGGTTGGCTGCAAATGCTTGCGGCCGTCTGATGGGCGGCAATTCGCCGTACCGCTGGCGCATCAGCTCCAAGGTGGGTACTTCGCACAGCGTGTCAGGGGCGCTCAGAAAGTACACTGGAGATAGGTTTTCACGCGTAAGTGCTGCTACAACTGCAGCCGCGACGTCCTCCGGCTCGACATAACCCCATAGGTCGCGGTGTCGAAGACCCTGGCGGTCCGCCATTTCCTCATAGTGGATGTCGAACAGGATCAAGACTGGCCGTAGCACGACGATCTGCATTTTGGTGCGACGCCGAAATGCCTGACAGATGAGTTCACCCGTTTGCTTGGAAATTCCGTAAGCATCTATTGGCTGAAGAGGGTAGCTCTCGTCGATAGGGATGAACGCCGGCGGTAGATCATCGCGCTGCACGCATAGGCCAGTCGCGCACTCTGAGGATATGTAGACAAACCGGCGGCACCCGGCGACTTCGGCTGCCTCTAGTGCGTTCCAGGTACCAACTGTGTTGACCGCGAAAATGGTACTCGCCGCATTTCCGCGCGTCAGAAGCGCTGCGGTGTGAACGATCGCCTCCGCGCCTTCGGCCGCCGCAGTCAACGTCTCGGCCGACATGACCGATCCGGTGAAATGCATATCCGCGCCGACACTTTCGTGAAGATCAAAAGTCGCGGGCACAGCAAGAGGCCGCAGGGCTTCGACAATACAGGCACCTAGCCGACCACTGCCACCTGTGACCAGAACTTTGCCAAGAGGTTTGGTCATCATGCTACCCCAGATAGGCCTGCTTCACACGGACGTCGTCGATAAGGCTTTTCCCCGGACCGGTGAGCGTAATGGCGCCGGACTCGAGGACGTATCCCCTGGCGGCGATTTCCAGGGCCAGGAATGCATTCTGCTCGACAAGCAACACCGTGGTGCCGTCTTTGTTGATCTGGACTATTGTTTCCAGCACCTGATCGACAAGTTGGGGAGCCAATCCCATGGTCGGTTCGTCAAATAGGATCAGCTTGGGTTCAGACATCAAAGCGCGACCGATGGCCAACATCTGCTGCTCGCCTCCCGACATGGTCCCTGCTATCTGCTGGGCCCGTTCTGAAAGGCGCGGAAAAAGTTCAAAAATGCGGTCGATACGTGCAAGAGCGACCTTCGGCTGACGCCGGGTCGTGTAAGCTCCAAGGTCAAGATTTTCCCGGACCGTCAGCCGCGCAAATATTCGCCTGCCTTCTGGCACGTGCGCGAGGCCTTTCTCGACAAGACGGTGCGGCGGTATATCCGCGATATTCTTGCCTTCGAACAGGACTTGCCCGCGCGAGATTGTGCGCAATCCGCTGATCGCACAAAGCGTGGTCGTTTTGCCGGCAC
>NZ_RZQG01001106.1:0-1753 GCF_003998635.1 Mesorhizobium sp. M7D.F.Ca.US.004.03.1.1 | reverse complement strand
GCTTGATGCTTACAACAAAACCTTGACTGCCTACCTTGATGAACTTGGTGTCCTGGGACCGGATTTGACCGCGGCGCATTGCGTCTGGCTCGACGACGACGACATTGCCCGACTTGCCGATCGCGGCTGTTCGATTGCGCACAATCCTGGCAGCAATCTGCGTCTTGGCTCCGGCATCGCCCCGGCGCGCCGGATGCTCGACCGCGGACTGAATGTCGGTCTCGGCACCGACGGATCACACTGCTCGGACAACCAAAACATGTTTGAGGCAATGCGCCTCGCGTCCTTCGTCTCGCGCGTTGCTGATGTCGACCCCAACCGATGGATCAGCACGGATGACGCTGCCAAAATGGCGACAAATGGAAGCGCCAGAGCGCTCGGGTTCGGCGACAGGATCGGGCGGCTGGAAGTCGGCTGCGAGGCGGATATCGTTCTTCTCGATCTCGCCAATATCAATTTCGTGCCCTTTAACGATCCAACCAACCAACTGGTCCATTCTGAGGATTCGAGTGCGGTATGTGACGTCATGATCGGCGGCAAATGGGTTCTCAGGAACCGCGAGTTCGTGACGTTCGATTTCAGGCTATTGCGCAGCAAAGTCGAGGACAGCGTGGCGCGACTGCGGTCCTCCGCTGCCGGCTTGAAAGGCGCCGCCGACCAGCTTGCTGAATATGTCTCGGATTTTTGTATGGGATCACATAGTCGACCCCATCACATCAATCGACTTTGCCTGTGTGGTCCCGCAACCGGATTTTCCGACGCGACGTCGTAGCGCGATCAAGCTTGAAAGATCCGGGTCGGTCCATGATACGGCGACAAACGGTTACCTGGACGCTGCAGTTCTTGCCTGACTCCATGGATGTCGCTGCCGCGGCCGGAGGAAAGGTGCTTGCGAGGCGGCGCCACCGAAGGTTCTCCGACCCCCAGTATAATCTGAACTTATTATTCGGCGATCTTAATGATTATTCGCGCTGGTTCCAGCGCGCTAGTGATGCATGACATTTAGGCACAAGAGCAGTTCAATGACGCAATATTCGGCAGGGTTGGTCAGGCGGAAAACGGATGAGCAAAAAGCCGTGGTCGACGGTTTGTTCGAGGCGCTTGCCAAATGTTCACTGGCCGGCTCAGGCATAACGCGTGACACGTATGGACCTGGTGAGGACTGTGCTCATCGGGTGATAGCGAAACACGCTTTGGATCTTGGCCTTGAGGTACGGGTCGATGCAGCGGCGAATACCTATGTGACGCTGCCAGGCAAGCATCGTGATCGCCCCAAGGTAATTATTGGGTCACATTTGGACAGCGTGCCCAACGGTGGCAATTTCGACGGTGCCGCCGGTGTCGTCGCCGGGTTGACCAGCCTGGCTGTCCTCTCGTCTCTTGGCTTCGAGCCAGAATGCGACGTCACTATCATGGGCGTTCGGGCCGAAGAGAGTGTTTGGTTC
The DNA here is from genome assembly GCF_003998635.1 of Mesorhizobium sp. M7D.F.Ca.US.004.03.1.1. Classification (NCBI taxonomy): domain Bacteria; kingdom Pseudomonadati; phylum Pseudomonadota; class Alphaproteobacteria; order Hyphomicrobiales; family Phyllobacteriaceae; genus Mesorhizobium; species Mesorhizobium sp. M7D.F.Ca.US.004.03.1.1. The sequence goes on along the minus strand of NZ_RZQG01001106.1, from coordinate 308 downwards.
CAAGTGTCCTATATCGGCAGCCGCTCGGCTCTTGGGTCACTGCCGGCAAACGCCATGCAGATGCGCCGTATCGATACGAAGCGTACTCTCGAAAGCCACATCCGTGACTCAGGCGGCGATCCGGATGCCATTGTCGATGGCAAAATCGAACTCGACCCTGCGCAGGTCCGGGCGTTTCTCGAACTTCATATCGAACAGGCGCCAAGCCTCGTCGAAGCCGGGGTGCCCGTGGCGGTGGGCGCCGGAATACCAGGCAACTTCCGATACGCGTCGGCGCGAGTGCTTGGTCGTTATGACCATGTCGGGAC
>NZ_RZQG01001105.1:0-1755 GCF_003998635.1 Mesorhizobium sp. M7D.F.Ca.US.004.03.1.1 | reverse complement strand
GCCATTGAGGATGCGGATCTTCATCAGTTCGTAGGGCGCGACGTCTTTGACGAACTGCACGCCGACCCTTTCAAGCGGCGGCCGGCCATTGGTGAAATGGTCTTCCAGCACCCATTGCCGGAACGGCTCGCAGAACACCGGCCAGTTGTCTTCGAGGCCAAAGTCCTTGGCCAGGATGCCGCGTTCGCGGTCGGTAGTGGCCGGCGTGATGCGATCGACCATGCCGTTTGGAAAAGCGACATGCTCGCTGACCCAGTTCGCCAGATCCTCGTCGATCAAACGGGCCAGACCAATGACGCCGTCGGAGGTGACATGGCCATTGTGAGGAATGTTGTCGCACGACATCACCGTGAACGGCACGGTGCCCTCGTCGCGACGCCGGACCAGCCCGGCGAGAATGATGCCGAACACCGTCTTCGGCGTGGCGCCCGGTTGGGCGTCCGCGACGATGTCGGGATGGGTCGGGTTGAACACGCCGGAGGCCGGGTCGATGAAGTAGCCGCCTTCGGTGATGGTCAGCGAAACGATCTTGATCGCCGGGTCGGCCAGCCGTTCGATGATACCGGCCGCATCGCCGGGCATCAGGAAGTCGATCATGGCGCCGGTCACGCGGGCGCTCATATGGCCGCTGTCCTGCTCGACCACCGTGGTCAGCCAGTCCTGCTCTTCCAGCTTGGCGCGGCCGATCTTCTCGCCCTCGAACACGCCGGCGCCGACCAACGCCCAATCGTGGCCAATGCCCGAATTGAACAAATCGTCGAGATAGACGGCCTGATGCGAGCGATGGAAATTGCCGACGCCGAAATGCACGATACCGGCCTTGAGCGTTGCGCGGTCATACTTCGGACCGGCGACCTCAGTGGGCAGCTTGGATAGGTTTGAGGACGAGAGTTTCACGGTCATCTGTTTTACCCTTTGGCCGGGTTTCGGCCTTCGTTACTCCCTCTCCCGGTCTTCACGCGGAGAGGATAGGGGGGAGCACATCTTGCGAGGTCGATGCGGCCTCTGATGTCGGCCTCTGCTCCCCGCGGAGGGACGGAGAGCAGAGGCCGGTCCCCGCCCTCAACTCATCCACTGGCCGCCGTCGACATTGTAGGTCTGGGCGACGATGTATTCGGCGTCGCTGCTGGCGAGAAAAACCGCCATGCCGGTAAGGTCCTGCGCCGTGCCCATGCGGCCGTACGGCACCGCCTCGCCAACCAGCTTCTTCTTCTCGCCCCTTGGCCGGTTTTCATATTTGGCGAACAGCGAATCGACATGATCCCAGTGCTCGCCGTCGACGACACCAGGGGCAATCGCGTTGACGTTGATACGGTGCTTGATGAGGTCGAGCCCCGCCGACTGGGTCAGCGAGATGACAGCGGCCTTGGTGGCGCAATAGACGCCGACAAGCGCCTCGCCGCGTCGCCCGGCCTGGCTCGCCATGTTGATGATCCTGCCGCCCCGGCCAGCGGCGATCATCGAGCGAGCAGCCGCCTGCAGCATGAACAGCGTGCCGGCGACATTGACGGAAAACAATTTGTCGTAGCTTGCCTTGGTGATCTCGACGATCGGTGCCAGATCGAACAGAGCGGCGTTGTTGATCAGGATATCGAGGCCACCGGTCTTCGTCTCCACCGCTTTCACCGCCGCCTCGATCGAGGCGAGGTCGGTGACGTCGAGCTTGACAGCATAGGCCTTACCGCCAATCTCGTCTGCCGTCTTCTGCTTGAAATCAACACTGCTGAAGCCGGGACCGCCGTCGGACCATACCAC
>NZ_RZQG01001104.1:0-1760 GCF_003998635.1 Mesorhizobium sp. M7D.F.Ca.US.004.03.1.1 | reverse complement strand
GTGCTCGCCGGCGCGCTGATCATGGTCGCCGCCGACTGGATCGGCCGCACCGCCATCTTCCCGCGCCAGATCCCGGCCGGTCTCGTCGCCACGCTGATCGGTGGCCCGGTGCTGATGTGGCTGCTGCGCCGCCGCTGACCTTTTTGTCCCTGTGGAGATATCCATGTCCAAGTCGATGCCAGCCCTGATCGCCGACACGACGGTCCACGACTTTGTCCCGGCGCATGGCGGCGCCGCCTGGCGGGTATTCCTGCATGTGCCGTCCGGGCCAGTGCCCGAGGCCGGCTGGCCCGTCCTCTACATGACCGACGGCAACGCCGTCATCGGCACAGCGGTCGACGCCATGCGTGCGCAGGCCTTCTATCCCACGGGCACCAATGTCGGCTGGGGCGTCATCGTCGCCATCGGCTATCCCGTAGAGGGCGCCTATGATCCGCTGCGGCGTTCATGGGATCTCGCCCCGCCGCCGGGCAAGACCTATCCGCCCTTCTCCGAGGGCACGCCCGAAGTCCGGACCGGTGGGGCAGGGGAATTCCTTGCCTTCATCGAGGACGAGCTGAAGCCATGGGTCGCCAGTCGGGTCACGGTCGATGCAAGCCGCCAGGCGCTTTACGGCCATTCCTTCGGTGGCCTGTTTGCGCTCTACGCCCTGTTCACGCGGCCTTCGGCCTTCCAGACCTGGATCGCGGCGAGCCCCACCATCTATTGGGAGGATCGTGCCATCGACCGCTTTCTCGAAACCTTCGAGGCCGCCGTTCCCGAGGGCCTGACGGCGACCATGATCCTGTCGGCCGGCGAATACGAGACGGAGAAGCTGGCACCGTTCCAGATCGGCGCCGAGGACGAGGAAAAGCGCCTGCAGCAGAAGAAGGTGACACGCACCGACGAATTCGCGCGGACGATGGCGGAGCGTCTCCATGCCTTCCCGGGCGTGCGCGCGAGCTTCGAACTGCATGCCGGCGAGAACCACATGTCGATCCTGCCGGTCACCGTCAATCGCGCGGTTCAGGCGGCGTTTGCGCTGAGGAAGGATACCGCCCTTTGCTGAACGCTGCAGCAAGGCGGTCGGCGCCTCGCGCCGTCATTCCTGTGAAGGGGAGGCGCTCAATCGGCGGTAGGAGACGCCGCCGAAGGTTGCCGTCACAAAGTCCGTGACGGACATCTTGCGCTTGCCTCCGTCGCTGCAGGCGTAAACCGGCCAACCGGCATCGCTGCATTCGCTGGCAGCGCAGATGCGCGCCAGGCAGTTCCCGATAGTCAGCCGGAAGCCGCCCTTGCCGGCGAAGCCTTGCAACAGGCTGCCGTCCGCCGAGCGCCATGTCCGCGCACGGAATTCCGCCCGCAAAAGCAGGGGTTCGAGAGGGACCGCAAGGCTGGTTTCGCCGGCACGCCCTGCGAGCTGCAGACGGAAGCGCGCCATTGCGGTCGCGTATGCGGTCACAAGATCCGCTTGGCGAAAATAGGCGGTCGCTAGGCTTGAGCGGTCAAGCAGATGAGACATCCACTCGCCTGCCTCTACCGGCCTCAGCAAGGCAACAAACGCAAGAAAGGCGAAGCAAGCTCGTGACATTTCCAGCAGCCATATCGATCTCGGCGTGCCGGTTTGCCCCCCGGTTGCCCTCCCATAACATCCTGCCAATCGGCGCCCGGCGCAAGCCGCTTGCGGAGGCAGCTCAAAAGGCCGCCGAGCAAAGGCGCCTAGAGCCGAAGACGGTGACCCGCATCGACGAACTTGTGTGGGCGATGGCGAGGTGGAGGCG
>NZ_RZQG01001103.1:0-1761 GCF_003998635.1 Mesorhizobium sp. M7D.F.Ca.US.004.03.1.1 | reverse complement strand
AGATACATGTGCTCCATGGCCAGCACCGGCAGTTCGACGCCGACCATGCGGCCGATCTCGCGCGCCCACAGGCCGCCGCAATTGACGACATGCTCGGCCTTCACCGTGCCTTGTTCGGTGACGACGTTCCAGGTGCCGTCGACCTCTTGCGTCAGTTCAACGACGCGGTTGCGCAGCACGATCTCGGCGCCGAGTTTCTTGGCCGCCTTGGAGTAGGCGATGGTGGTGCCGGACGGATCGAGATGGCCTTCGACCGGATCCCACATGGCGCCGACGAAATTGGTCTCGTCCATCAGCGGGAACATCGCCTTGGCTTCGGACGGGGTGATCAGCTCGGTGTCCATGCCGAGATAGCGGCCCTTGGCGTGGGCAAGGCGCAGGAAGTCCATGCGCTCGGGCGTATCGGCCATCATCACGCCGCCGGTCAAATGCAGCGAGCAGGACTGGCCTGATATTTCCTCGATCTCCTTGTAGAGCTGCACCGTATAGGCCTGCAGCTTGGCGACGTTGGGATCGCCGTTCAGCGTGTGGAAGCCGCCCGCCGCATGCCAGGACGAGCCGGAGGTGAGCTCCGAGCGCTCGATCAGCATGATGTCGGTCCAGCCGGCCTTGGCCAGGTGATAGAGAACCGAGCAGCCGACGACGCCGCCGCCGATGACAACCGCTTTTACGTGAGATTTCATTTAGATAGGTCCGTTTTTGAAGAGATTGAATCGGGTGGCCCCTCTGGAGGGAAAGGAAGGGCGCCAGCCTGCATAAGCTCGCACCTTTCCTCTCCCCCGTCGATCGGGGGAGAGGTGTCGAGCGCAGCTCGACGGAGTGGGGGTCGACTGTTCATCAACAACACAGACGATCAAAAATCGGTCGGCGCGCCGCCCTCGGACCGGCGCTTGTCGACGAAGGCGTTGAGTTCCTCGCGGATGGCCGGGTCCATATGGGGCTCTTCGTAGGACGCAAGCCGTTCCTTCCAGACTTTGTTGGCCTTTTCGAGCGCCGTCGGCGAGCCAGCTTCCGCCCAGGTCTCGTAATTGCGCCAGTCGGAGAGGATCGGCGAGTAGAAGGCGGTCTTGTAGCGGTCCTGCGTGTGCTGGGTGCCGAAGAAATGGCCGCCCGGTCCGACCGACTGGATGGCGTCGAAGCCGAGCGCCTCGTCGGACAGGTCGAGCGGGGTCAGGAATTCGGCCACCATCTGCAGCAGGTCGATGTCCAGAATGGTCTTTTCGTAGGAGCAGCGCAGGCCGCCTTCGAGCCAGCCGGCGGCGTGCATCATCAGATTGCCGCCGCCCTGGATGGCGCCCCACAGCGAGAACACGCTTTCATAGGCCGCCTGCGCGTCGACCGTGTTGGCGGCGCAGGTGTTGGAGGTGCGGTAGGGGATGTTGTAGCGGCGGGCAAGCTGGCCGCCGACGAGCTGCGCCTTCATGTATTCCGGCGTGCCGAAAGCCGGTGAACCGGACTTCATGTCGACATTGGAGGTGAAGCCGCCATAGCCGACGGGCGCGCCCTTGCGCACCATCTGGGCGAAGGCGATGCCGGACAGCGCCTCGGCGTTCTGCTGCACCAGCGCGCCGGCGATGGTGACCGGCGCCATGGCGCCCGACAGGGTAAACGGCGTCACGACGACGACCTGGCCCTTGCTCGACATCTGGATGATGCCTTCCATCATCGGCACATCGAGCTTGAGCGGCGAATTGGTGTTGATGATGGTGAAGACGGACGGTTCTTCGAGCATTTGTTCGTGGCTGATGCCGCGCGCGATCC
>NZ_RZQG01001102.1:0-1763 GCF_003998635.1 Mesorhizobium sp. M7D.F.Ca.US.004.03.1.1 | reverse complement strand
CCTGTGCTACGACCGGCTGCGCCGACGCCGCGAATGGGTGACCGACGAGGTGCCGGACGTGGCCGATCCTGCGCCGCTTCCCGATGCTCATCCCGGGGAGGAAGATCATCGGGTCAAACAGGCGCTGCAAGGCATCGCGCCGCGCCAGCGGGAGGCGATCATCCTGGTCTACTATCAGGAGATGTCCAACATCGAGGCGGCAGCGACCTTGCAGATCGGCGTCGATGCCCTGGAGAGCCTGCTTGCACGCGGCCGCCGCTCGCTGCAGACGATCCTGACCAGGGATGGCGCCGATGAGTGAGAACCGGATCAGCACCAAGGCGCAACAGCCATCGCGCCTTGCAGGCGCTGCCTGGCGCTCGATTCCTGTCAGCCCCATGCCGCGCGAGCACGCGGCGCCAATGGGCAAGGGAAAGACACATGGCTGAAGGGTCCAGGTACGAACCGGCAATGGATGCCAAGCGCTTTGCCGCCCTGGCTGCGGCCTATGGCGGTGACTTGCGGCGATGGCCCGAGGCTGAACGGATGGCCGGCAATATCTTTGCTGCAAGCGAAGCGGGCGAGGCCATTTTGAAGCATGCCGGGACACTCGACGCGCGGCTTGACAGCTACCGCGTCGACGCCCCCGGCAAGGCCCTGCACGGCAGCATCCAGCAGGCCGCCGGCCGGCACCTCATCCAGCGCCGGCGTCAGCGGTTCTGGTGGCTGGGGCTGGGACTTGCCGGCATTGGTCTGGCCGGCGCCGTGGCAGGACTGGCCCTGGTGACCGTCGTCACACCCGAGGTCCAGCCGGACCACTATGTGCTGGATGCCAATGTGACGGCGTTTGGCGATACCGGCCCCGACCGCGACACGATCGAGGAAGACCTATGACCATGAGCCGCAACCTTGTCATCGCGTCGGTGGTGCTCAACGTTTTCCTGGCCGGAGCGCTTGCCGGCGGAGCCGTCTGGATAAGAAGCGGCAAAAACCAGGGCTATTCACTGGAGGCGGCCGGTGGCCGGCTTCCCGAACAGGATCGCACGGTCTTCCGCAAGGCGTTGCGCGATGTTCGCCGAGAATCCCGTCAGGTCATTCTCGACGGCCAGCAAGCCAGGCGTGAAGCAGCCGACCTGCTGCAACAGCCGGTTCTGGACACGACGGCGCTGTCGGCGGCACTGGAGCGGGCCCGCAATGCCGATGTCACCGTGCGCACGCGGCTGGAGCAGCGCATTGTGGAGTTCGCGGCGGCAAGTTCCGCTGAGGGGCGCGGCGTGCTGGCGCAAGGGCTGATGAAACGCAGCGGGGCCGCCGCGCCAAAAAAATTGCCATGATGACCGACGGAAAACGCTGACGGTGCCGTTTAACGAAGCGAAGGGCAGGCCTGCCAGATCCGTGTGGTGCGGCAGGCTTTCAACCTCGGAAACATTCGGAGCATCGTCATGAACCATCTGGCAAAATACGCGATCACCGCCGCTCTTGCCGTTACTGGAACGGTTGCGACCGCCGCAGCATCCCTGGCGATGCCATTGGCGCCACTCGCCGCACCGGCGCTGGTCGAGCATGTCGCCTGGGGCTGTGGACCGGGCTGGCATCCCAATCATTGGGGACGCTGCGTGCCCAACCGTGTGGTCGTCTATCCTCGTTACCACCGTTGGCATGGCCCGGCCTTCTATGTCGGGCATCCGCACCATCGCTGGCATCGTTGGCACCGCTGGTAGGACATAAGGGGGTCGGCCGCTCCACCACGTGCCGGCCCCCTCGATCCCCATTGAACCAGGTAC
>NZ_RZQG01001101.1:0-1766 GCF_003998635.1 Mesorhizobium sp. M7D.F.Ca.US.004.03.1.1 | reverse complement strand
GAACATGGTATCGGCGGCGGCAATACGCACGGCCGGGTCCTTGGCGCCAAGCGTCAGCGTGCCCAACGCATCGCGGATGACGCGGCGCAGCGTGTTGTTGACCTTGATCTTGGTGATGTCGTCCTTGGCGGCCTCGCCCGATGCCTCGCCGCTCAACGGGTTGGAAAGCTGGACGCTTTCGCCCGCTTCCTTGCCGGCAAACACCAGGGAATCGGCCTTGCGGACATAAAGGTTGCCGTCGGCGAGTGCCGCAAGCGGCCGTTCCACAGCCGGATCGCCGGTGGCCGCCAGTTCGTGGACGACGGCTCCGACCTCCGAAAAACCCTTGGCCGTCGCGAATTTGGCGATGATGCCGCGCAGATCGGCTTCGCTTGCGCCCGATGACGACAGCGTCGCCAGCAGGAACAACAGCGTCAGACCAATGGCGCGAAACAGGTTCATCGGCTCCAGGTGACCTTTGAAGAAGGTTGAATTGGGCGTCCGGACGGCGGAGGAAGCCGTCCGGACGCGCGCGGTCATGGGCATGGACCAAAGAGGTCCAGCCCGAGGGCATGGACCTGAAGGTCCAGCCCGGGGAGGATCAGTTTGTGCCCTTGCCGCCGCACTTGCCGGTGGCGACATTGAAGTTGCCGCAGGACAGAGGCGCGCGCCAATCGGAGATCAGGTCTTTGGAGTCAGGCAGATAGTCGGACCATTCGTCTCCCATCACCAAGCCAGGTGTGCGCGACACGGTTTCGAACTGGCCGTCGGCCTGGATTTCACCGATCAGCACCGGCTTGGTGATGTGGTGGTTCGGCATCATCGTCGAATAGCCGCCGGTCAGGTTCGGCACCGAGACACCGATCATGGCGTCGATGACCTTGTCCGGATCGGTGGTGCCGGCCTTCTCGACCGCCTTCACCCACATGTTGAAGCCGATATAGTGGGCTTCCATCGGGTCGTTGGTGGTGCGCTTGTCGTTCTTGATGAACTTGTGCCAGTCGGCTATGAACTTCTTGTTTTCGGGCGTGTCGACGCTCTCAAAGTAATTCCAGGCGGCGAGATGGCCAACCAGCGGCGCGGTGTCGAGACCGGCAAGCTCTTCCTCGCCGACCGAGAATGCCATGACCGGGATGTCCTCGGCCTTGATGCCCTGGTTGCCGAGTTCCTTGTAGAACGGCACGTTGGCGTCGCCGTTGACGGTCGAGACGACGGCGGTCTTCTTGCCGGCCGAACCGAACTTCTTGATCGCCGAAACCTCGGTCTGCCAGTCGGAGAAGCCGAACGGCGTGTAATTGACCATGATGTCTTCCGCCGCCACGCCCTTTGCCTTCAGATAGGCTTCGAGGATCTTGTTGGTGGTGCGCGGATAGACGTAGTCGGTGCCTTCCAGCACCCAGCGCTTCACCGAACCGCCATCCTCGCTCATGAGATAGTCGACGGCCGGGATGGCCTGCTGGTTCGGCGCCGCACCCGTGTAGAACACGTTGCGCTCGCTCTCCTCGCCCTCATACTGGACGGGATAGAACAGGATGTTGTCGAGTTCGGAGAACACCGGCAGAACCGACTTGCGCGACACCGAGGTCCAGCAGCCGAACACCGCCGCGACCTTGTCCTTGGAGATGAGCTCGCGCGCCTTTTCGGCAAACAGCGGCAAGTTGGAAGCCGGATCGACGCCCACCGCCTCGAGCTTCTTGCCGAGCAGGCCGCCCTTGGCGTTCTGCTCGTCGATGAGCATCAGCATGGCGTCCTTCAGCGTCGTCTCCGAAATCGCCATGGTCCCCGAC
>NZ_RZQG01001100.1:0-1767 GCF_003998635.1 Mesorhizobium sp. M7D.F.Ca.US.004.03.1.1 | reverse complement strand
GATTTGAAGCTTGTTCGACAATCCTTGCGCATTCAGTTGCGTCGGCCACATCGCCGAGAACCAGATAGGCGGCGCGGCCATGCGCCTTGACTTCGCGAAGGGCGTCGTTCGCCTCCTGCGAACGAGCAGCAAGCTCGTTTATGACGACCACGGCACCTTCCGCTGCCATTGCGTTGGCGGTTGCGCGGCCAATCGATCCTTCGCCGCCGGCACCAGTTATGAGGATCTTCTTATTGTCGAGCTTACCCAAATTCTACCCTCCACGTGCCAGCCGGAGCCAGCGTCTTGCACTTATTTCCTGTCGGTCTTGGCCATCGCTTGAAAGCTGTTCTGTGGCGTCCAGCCAAGATCAGCTTTCGCTGACAGGTTCGAAAAAATGCCGCTGCAAGGATTTTTGCGATAACGGGTTACGTCACGCACTTCGACTGGCTTCCCGTAGATCGAGTCTGTCATCTCCAGCGTCGGAGTGCGAATGAGTGTATCGTTGGCACAGACATTGTAGACGTGGAAACCTGGACTTGGCCTTTCCAGAGCAAGACGGTGCGCTCTCGCAGCATCGGAAGCTTCCACATACGATCTGTACAAAGGAACATTGTAGCTTGCCAGATGCGCCTGCTGCCGATCAATTCCCGCAGTCTTCGAGACAAACTCGCTTTGGTTCAGCGTAGTCCTCAGCTCGTCCATTGTGCTGGGAAAGACGACGGCGCTGACACGAAGCGCGGTCACCGACATCCCGTAGCGCGCGGCAAAGCGTTCGCCGGCCACTTCTCCAAAGAATTTACTCAGGCCGTAAGGGGCTGTCGATTGCAGCGGATGGTGCTCGTCCACGGGAAGATAGTCCAACCGGTGGCCTGGATTGGAATGGTCTAGACCATAGACGGAGGCGCTACTGCAATACACAATGTTGGTTATGCCGCAGCTCGCGGCCGCTTCAAACACACAAAGGGTGCCAAAACTGTTTACGGACATCATCTCCGCCGGCGCCGCATCAGTCGCGCTGTCAATGCCGGCAAGGTGAACCACAGCATCTTGACCGGAAAACACATTTGCCAACCGCTCGGGATCGCGGATATCAACCGCTAGCATTTTGGCTGAAGTCAGCTTCACATTGGTATCAACCACAACCACATTATGGCCTCGGGCTATTTCAGCGACAACGTAACTTCCAAGAAGGCCGCACCCGCCAGTTACAACCACGTTCATAAGTATTTTTCCGAGATCTCGCACTGATTGGCGGCAAAGCCGCGTCGATGGTCCCACAAGGATCCATCGAGTGACCTATGACACCGACACTTCAAAATCGAATAATTTCTCAGCCGTCCCTACATGCCAAACTTATAGCTTGCAGGCTGGCGACCCGATGGGCGGAGAAGTCAGGTTGATCGCCCCAAGTCTGCAGTTCGCTGGCTGCCAACCAATAACCTAAGTTTATGGCAGTACCTGATTAAACAGTTCGACATTGCTGCCAAGAATCTCAAAACTCCCAGCACATTCAGCCCGAGCAACTTTGATTTTGTGCATGGACGATTCCAATTTTCCGAACGCGCCACGGAACCTGGTCGGGTACGGTCCTCACCCACCGTCTGTCCAATGGCCTTCCGGCGCCAGAGTCGCGGTGCAATTTGTCATCAATTATGAGGAAGGCGCTGAAAACACTCCATTGGACTTCGCGGGCAATGCAGAGGTCGGATTGGCGGAAGTCAACGGGGGTAGAATGGCACCAGGCGAGCGCGACCTCGCCTTTGAATCGATGTACGAGTATGGCAG
>NZ_RZQG01000010.1:0-25331 GCF_003998635.1 Mesorhizobium sp. M7D.F.Ca.US.004.03.1.1 | reverse complement strand
GCCAGCAGACCGTGAGCTTCTGGATCCCCATCGACCCGGTGAAGGAAGCGACGCTGCGCCTAATTGCCGGTTCGCACAAATGGGACAAGATGATCCTGCCGGTGCGCTGGCTCGACGACAGCAACTTCTATGCCGGCGAGGGCGACTATCTGCCTGTGCCCGATCCCGACAACGATCCGTCGCTGAAAGTGCTCGAGTGGGAAATGGAGCCGGGCGACGCCATTCTGTTCGATTTCAGGACCGCGCATGGCGCGCGTGGCAACCTGACCGCGGCGCGACGCCGGGCGCTGTCGCTGCGCTGGGTCGGTGACGATGCCCGCTATGTCGAGCGGCCGGGGCGTACCTCACCGCCCTATCACGGCCATGGCATGCAGCCGGGCGAGAGGCTGCGCGAGGACTGGTTTCCAGTGGTCTACCAGGGCTGAGCGGGAGCCAGAAAATGGGCGCCGGTATTCGGCGCCCATTTTCGGCCGGGGATAACGTTCCCGTGCGCAATTCGGCTCAAAACGCCCTGATGTCTTGACCCATCGTCCAGAGAGCAATAGCGGGTGCTCTAAGGGATAGTCGGCATCAAGAGGTGGCCATGAACGTTCTTCTTCTCGGCTCCGGCGGCCGCGAACATGCGCTCGCCTGGAAGATCGCCGCGTCGCCGCTGCTGACGAAGCTTTATGCGGCCCCCGGCAATCCGGGCATCGGCAGCGAGGCCGAACTGGTGAAGCTGGACATCGCCGATCACGCCGCCGTTGGCGCCTTTTGCAAAGAGAAAAAGATCGACCTCGTCGTCGTTGGCCCGGAAGGGCCGCTGGTCGCCGGCATTGCCGACGATCTGCGCGCGCAAGGCATCCGCGTTTTCGGACCCTCAAAGGCTGCGGCACAGCTGGAGGGTTCGAAAGGTTTCACCAAGGATCTCTGCGCCCGCTACAACATCCCGACCGCCGCCTATGGCCGGTTCAGTGATCTGGCCTCCGCCAAAGCCTATCTCGAAAAGACCGGCGCGCCGATTGTCATCAAGGCCGATGGCCTCGCCGCTGGCAAGGGCGTGACCGTCGCCATGACACTGGACGAGGCGCGGGCAGCACTTGATGCCTGTTTCGACGGTTCCTTCGGCGCGGCCGGCGCGGAAGTTGTGGTCGAGGAGTTCATGACCGGCGAGGAGGCGAGTTTCTTCTGCCTCTGCGACGGCACCACAGCACTTCCCTTCGGCACCGCGCAGGACCACAAGCGGGTCGGCGATGGCGACACCGGCCCCAACACCGGCGGCATGGGCGCCTATTCGCCGGCCCCGGTGATGACGCCGGAACTGGTCGAGCGCACCATGCGCGAGATCATCGAGCCAACCATGCGCGGCATGGCGGAACTTGGCGCGCCTTTCTCCGGCGTGCTGTTCGCCGGGCTGATGATCACGGACAAAGGCCCGAAGCTGATCGAATACAACACCCGTTTCGGCGACCCGGAATGCCAGGTGCTGGTGATGCGGCTGAAGGACGATCTGCTGGTCCTGCTCAACGCCGCCGTGGACGGTCAGCTGGCGCACACTTCCATACGCTGGCGCGACGAGGCCGCACTGACCGTGGTAATGGCGGCGAGGGGCTATCCCGGCACGCCGGAAAAAGGCTCCGTGATCCGTGGCGTCGAGCAGGCGGCGAGCGATGGCGTCCAGATCTTCCACGCCGGCACCGCCATCAATGGCGGCGCGCTGGTCGCCAATGGCGGCCGCGTCCTCAACGTCACGGCATCAGGCGCCACGGTCGGCGAGGCGCAGGCGCGGGCCTATGCCGCGCTCGACCGCATCGACTGGCCGGACGGGTTCTGCCGCCGTGACATCGGCTGGCAGGCCGTGGCACGCGAACAGGGAAACTGAAGTTCCGTATTGGCTTACCGCTGGCCGCGATCGAGTTCGGTTGAAGCGGTGCTGAGTGGATCGGCTGCGGCAAAGGCAGCGTCGAGTTGTGCGGGCGAACGCTGTTCGGTCCGCTTCCAGGCGACATATTGGACAATGCCGAAGCCCGGCCGCCGCGGCACCGTCTTCACGACTGGCATGCGGAAGCCGTCGCGAAACCTCGTCCAGCGCGTGCCCAACGCCACAATCATTTCCTCGAAGGTCGGCGGCGCCGCCACCGAGGCGTAGGTGATGGTGACATTGCCGGCGAGGCCGGCTTCGCGTGAGACAGGCAGCGGTATCGAGGCGAGATAGTCGGGCGGCACATCGATGAGCCCACCGAACGGCCATTGCGCTCGCAGTGTGGCGGCGTCCGTCGGCGCGACATTGACGTCGATGTCGTTAGGCGTGCCGGCGACCCTGTAAGGGCAGCGGAACCGGCCGCAATTGGCTTGCGCCGAAAACTGCCACAGTGCGTAGCCTTGCCAGTTGCCCATCGGAAAATGCACGTCGATGTCGGACTTGTAGCGCGCATACCAGAGCGGCAGCCGCGACAGCAGCCTGTATCTGTAGCTGTTATCGGCGATGTACTGGGCCGTCTTGCCGTTGGTGTAGAGCACCGGGAAACGGCCGATACGCCGATGCACCTGGCGCACGAACTCCTCGGCATCGTCGAGCGACATCCATTGCGAGGGATCATTGCCTTCGATGTCGAGAGCCATGAGATCGTCCGGTGCGGGCTCGGCGAAATCGAGGAAATTGTTGGCCTGCTCGACCGGATTGCCGGGACGGGCAAGGTGATAGGCTCCCCATTTCATTCCGAGCGCCTTGGCAACCACCCGGCGCGTCTGGAACAGTTCGCGCGTCACCGCATGGCGTTTCCATAGCGCCTTGCAGAGCTTCACCTCGGTGTCGCCGCCCAAACAGAAATAGGGCGGCGGCATGCCGTCGGACGCCTTGTTGATGAAGCCGACGACCCGCTTGTCGGTGGCGAGCTGGGCCCAGTCGATGGAATTGTATTCATAGGCATCGACGATGAGGGCGCGGTCAGCGTTCTTCCACGGCTCGGAAAAATCCGAGGCCTTTGCCGCCGTCGACAGCGCCATCGTCGCCGCGAGTGCGAGAAGCGCTGTGCGGCGAAGGAGCCGCGCCGTCCTTTTCAAACAGGGAATCCCCGTTGATCAAAGGTAGATGCTGAACCGCTATGGTTAAGGATTTGCTTTCGGGGGCCGGCGTCAGGAAAGCTGGCGTCGCATCAGCGGCTAGAATTCAAACGGGTCCGGCGCAGGCTCCTGCCGCAGCGTGCCTTCGGCGGCGCGTTTACGGTGGTGGGCGAGGGAGCATTGCGGTGAACACAATATGCCGCGATCCGACCAGTAGGCGGCACCGTGTTCCAGTCTGCCCTCATGGTAGCAGAACCCTTCCGCTCGATAGGGCAGGCCGCATTCGATGCAACGATAGGCGTCGGGTCTGGCAAGCATGGCAGGGGTTCCGGTCGGCTGGTTCTGATCTGTCGCCGGTTGATTTGATCCGGCGTCGATTGAATTTAATACGCGCCGCCGCAATTGCAAAATCCGCGTGACAAAATTTGACGTTTACGTAAAAAATGCGTATGGCCTTGAAGGCCTTGGGGAATAGGTGCATTTTGGCGTTGATTTTGCTGCGTTCTTCTGGCTGAGTGTTCGTCAGTGTTCACATGAGGTCAGGTGCGTGCAAGCGACCTTTGTGGGATGCATTGTGGGGTCAACGCAACACAAGGGGCATAAATTATGGCACGTGGAATTAATCGACTGACCGACCGCGAGGTGAAGGCGTTCAAGGGTCCGGGCAGGGTGGCCGACGGTGGCGGCCTTTATTGGAACGGCGCAACGTTCTCGTTCCTGTACACGTCGCCTGTCACCGGCAAGCGCCGAGAGGCCGGCTTAGGGGCTGTCACGCTGGCACAGGCTCGCGCCAAGGCGACGGATCATCGCGACGTGCTCGCCACGGGCCTTGACCCTATCCAGGTCGTTAAAGCGGCTAAGCAAGCCGGCATGACGTTCCTTGAACTAGCCGCCGAGACGTTCAATGTTTTGAAGCCCAAGTGGCGTCATCTCGACCGTGAACAGGTCAAGTGGGATCGAGCAATCGAGGCCTGCAAGGCGATCCACGGCGACCCTGTGGCACAGATCACGGTCGAGGACATTCGGCTTGTCTTGAAGCCCTTCGATGACCGCGTTCCGCAGAAGCGCTTCGTCCTGTCGGTCATTCGGCGCGTGTTCGATGTCGCCGTCGCCAAGGGCCTTCGATCCGGCAACCCGGCCGTCGCTCGCATCATTGCCCACGTCACCCCGCTCGATCACACGACGACACACAACAAATCGCTGCCCTACCGCGCCGTACCGTCGTTTTGCGAGGGGTTGAGGACGAGGGCGACGTTAGCTGCACGCGCGCTTGAGTTCATCATTTTAACCGGGGCGCGCAAGACGGAGGCGACACAGGCGAAATGGCCCGAGTTCGATCTGAATGAGGGTGTCTGGCATATCCCGGCGTCACGCATGAAGAACAAGCGTCCCCATGATGTTCCGCTGACGGATCGCGCCATGCAGATCATTCGACACCAGCTCCATGAACGTATCGGCGATCATGCCTTTGTGTTCCCCGGCTCCCGTGGCGGTCGCGGCAAACGCGCTGACCACCTGTCAGCATCGGCCTTCCTGCATCTGACACCAGGCGACGTGACCGTCCACGGCTTTCGTTCATCGCTGCGCGAGTATCTTGGCGACGAGACGGACGTGTCATATGAGACGGCCGAAGAAACGATCTCGCATCGTGTCGGCGACCGCACCGCGTCGAGCTATCGCCGGGCATCTGGCCTCGCCAAACGCCGCGCCGCGCTAACGTATTGGCATGATTTTGTGATGTCCGTTCCGAAGCAAAACAGCGACCAGGATCAAATCGCGCAAACAATCCAACTCGCTAAGGATGCCGCGGCATGATCGATCCCATGAATGACCCAACAAACGCCGCCACGCTCAACGCCAAACAGTCGGCCAAGCTGCTTGGTGTTGGCCGCACACGATGGTGGCAGCTTCGCAAACAGTTCGGCCTGCAAAGGGTCGCATGGTCGAGCGAGGGCCGCCCGCGCTATCGCCGTGAGGACGTGCTGGCGATCCGCGAAAAGGTGCCGCGTGAAGACGGATTGATTGAAGGCTCACCAGAATGGCTGGCTGAGATAACGCGCCTCGCTCAGGAAGCAGCCGAAGCGGCTGGCGAGCCGGGACGGTAGGCGCATCGGCGGTCGAGGTGGGCAATGGGGTTGAAGTTGCTCGCCTAGCACTGGTTCGTTATGCTGGCCGGCCAAATGGGGGAAATAGAATGAGTCAGGCTGTAGTTGTGCCGACTGACAAGCTGAGCATTACCAAGAAACAGCAGGGATGTTACGTCTTTTCAAGGGATCAATTAACTGCCATATCGGCGACTATTCAAAAGCACATTGGAAAGCTTCCGACAGTAACCATTGAATTGATGAATGAAAGGTCGATAACTTCAGACAACATTGATGAGTTGCTAAAGGATCCTTTCATCGAATCCAGCAGAATTTCATCTATTAGCTACAGCGTTTTTGAGTACAATATACCTAATAGGGTAAGCGTTCGGCTGCGCGAGACGTGGATGGCGCCAGTAAGCTACGAAATTTCTGGAGAAAGAAACGTCTGCCTAGCGTTGGAGCAGAGCATAACGAGTGTGATAGGAGCCTCTAAGAAGTGGTACACCTGGATCAACGTACACAATTATCCGGGTTTGTTGCAGATGGCTATCGTTTTCCCTCTGGCAGCAGGCGTTGGTATACTTGTGGCACTTCCTTTCTCCAAGGCAGGTGACGCTAAGCCCCCAGGAATATTTTTTTTCGTATTTGCGGCATTAATCTTCGGAATCCCGTGGGCGAGCGGTAAGGTAATACCTAAGACTGTATTTAATTTCGGGCGAGGCCGTATTGTCTATGAGCGGATTTCCAGCCCGCCAAAATGGTTCTTTTCAGCTATAATATTGGGCCTTTTGGCTACGTTTTTTCGAGACGAGATTTTGACGGCCATCAAATCGTTCTTTTAAAGAGATTCCGCGAAGCTTTGCGGCCGCCTCTCACTCCTCCCTAAAATCCTGCAGTGAGGCATGCCTCAAGTCGTCCTCGCCACGCAAGTGCTTCACGCGCCCTATTAGCCCCGGCTTGACCCATTGCGTCGCTGGCCGCTTCATTCCCTTCGGCGCAAGCCCGGTGTGTTCCTGTACGCGCTGCCAAAGTCGTTCGCGGATTGCGCGGCTCGAGTTGATAAAGGCCGAACCGACGTATCGCCCGGTCTTCCTGTCGGCCATCAGAGCGAAGGCTGGCTTGCCGGCCTCACGCTCCACTCCGAGAAGATCGAACTCATCGACGCTGTAGCACTTCGCCTTTAGCCAACTCGTCGAGTTGCCGCTCCGGTATTTGCTGTCCCGACGCTTCGACACCATGCCTTCCAGGCCAGCTTGGTCGACAAGGTGGTAGATCGCCATGGCATCGCCGGGCAGCGCCTGACTGAACTGGATGCGTCTGTCTGGCGGGATCATGCTTTCGAGTATTTCCCGGCGGTCGTCCAGAGCCATGTCGCGCAGATCGTGCCCGTTGAGGTGCAGGAGATCGAAGGCCACGAAATACAGGTCGTGCTGGCGACGCGTGATAGCCTTTCGAAGCTCGCCAAAGTCCGACAGCCCGGCCTCATTCAGAACGATGATCTCGCCATCAATGATCGCGCTTTCGACGTCCAGGGTCTTCGCTGCGGCTGCGAGGTCGCGATACTTCGCCGTCCAGTCGAGGCCGCGGCGCGTGTAAATGCGCGTGCCAGTCTCATCAATGATCATCTGCGAGCGGTAGCCGTCGAACTTGACTTCATGAATCCAGCCCGGGCCTTCGGGAGGCTTCTCCACAAGGGTGGGCATCAGCGGCTCAATGAACTTCAAAGTCATACGCAAACTCGGACAGGACCGAATTTAAATTAGATAAAGCTAAAATGGTTGCAAGGGCGTGCATGCCACAGGGGTGGGGGGCGTTGCTGTGCCTACCGCTAACAGAGGTCTTTCTGAAAGACTTAATCGCGGCATGGGTGTATCGAAAGCTTGGCAAACAAGAGGGGTAATCAGTGTCAACAAATTCGCTTCTTATGATCGCTGTCACTGTGGGAACTGCCGCCGCAGGCGCCCTCTTCGGATATATCGGCTATCGCTCAGGGGGAAAGCAGGTCGAGAGGCTTTACGAGCGCAAGAGGCGGTTAGACGCAATACTAAATAAATACGAAATTCACAAAGAAGATCGAACCGCAATTGCCGATATTGTTCTGATGAATGATAAGCCAGATACGCAGGTTTATGAAATAAATGTCAGATCAAAGTACGCTACACTGTTGATTGCCATCAGCGGAACTATAGCAATTCTAGCATTGACATTACAAAGTTTTGCAAAAATTTGGCAGGATATAAAAGAATTAATAGACACTTTGATTCCGTCCGCTTATGGGGCAACAACCGCAGTTGATCCACCCGTTAAGGTTGACCTTTCTTGGATGGTTCCGTGGGTCATCCTGCTGATCCTTGTTGTTATGGCCCTCGCCTTCCTGGGTTCCATGATAGTCCTTTTGACTACGAAAGACATTCCCGAAAACCAGGCAAAGTTAAAGGCCGCTACCGATATCGTGAAAACGTTCGGCGGCTTCTTCTCAGGAATAGCGACGACTGCTCTGAGCGGTGCTCTTCACTGATCGACTAGCATATGGTGAACAGACACGGAACAAACCGTTGCAATGCTCACTTGGCGTCGGTATCGTATCGCATGGCCGGGTGGACGTTCGCATCATTGATCGAGCACGACATGAAAGTGACGGCGCATTGCCTGCACTGTAACCATTCGCAAACGCTCGACCTAGAGGCGCTGCGCGAACGGTACGGTGCGGACGCGCCAGCGATGGCAACCGACCTGGCCCCTCGAATGAAGTGCACGGCCTGCAAGAAGCGTGCGGTCGGTTTCAGCTATACGCCCGACTATGTGCAAGCCGACGCCAAGAGGATCGGCAACGCCTATGCGAAGGCGAGGGACGGGCGCTAACAGGGGGCGACTAAACGAACGCGCGTCTTGTCACTCCGCCTCCAAAGGGGCAAGGGCTGCCTCGGCGGCCTTATAGATCCGCTCATCGCGAGCCGTTTTTCGAGCCTTGTCGAAAAGTTTGTGCGCGTCCGCAATCGCTTTCGATTGATCCTGGGAAATCGGGATCCTGTACATCCGCCCGCGAATGCGGCTCCGCAGTTCCACAAGTCCCCTTCTTTCGTCAACGACCAGTTTGGCCTTGCCGGTTGATAGCACGCCCCTTACCCAGCTTAGTACCCTGAATTCCATCGCTATCCCCTCCCAGAGAAAGGGGCCATGATACCAGAAATGGATTTGCAGGCTAGGTTGGGCGCAGTAGGCGCTAATGCCCTCCCCATAACGCCACCACGGCGACGAGATACGACACGGCGAGCATTGCATAGGCGAACTGGAGGAGGGTCATCGGTGCGCGAATCCTTTTCGCTGATTTCAGATGACCGACTCATTTATACTCTTGCCGGGCCGAAACTATTAACAAACCCTTTATTCCAACCGACAAATTTGCGGGACAGGGCGCGGTCAGCGCGCGTTCGATGTCGGGGGTATGTCGTGTCGCATCGAACGCGGCGACCCCACGTGCTGACGCCCTGTGGTCGGAATGCGGTAGGTTTGCCCGGCAGGCGTCGCGCCCCGGGGACTATACCTTCGACTTCCGCCATCCTGCCCACCACGCTTCCCATTGTGAGCAGAACCAGCGTTCGCCCTTGGCCGGGTTTACCACTGTCTCGTCGTAATATCGCTGGCCAGGAATGTGGTAGATGCGCTCGCCTGTCTCGACGCTGATATTGCCTTTGATGTTGCAGCCATTTGGCGCGCTGGACTCGCCTTGCCGATGCACCGTCGGAAGGGGGTGCTGCTCAGTAGGCGGGACGAAGTAGCTGGCAGCGGCAACACCGCACAACAGAACCGGAATTAGCGCCCGCTGCTCCAGCAACGAACGTCTACGCCTTCTCTTCGGCCGAGAAGCCTTTTGCCCTTGGAGTCCCATACCCCTCTCCCGAAGAGAGAATGGGACTAACCGCGATGCAAGTCCAGATACACCCAACATGCAGGCCGCCAGTGCCTGCATGTTGGGTCGATCATTCGCCAGGGTTCAGCGGCTTATGCCACCACCATGGTGCCGGTATCTGTTCGGGCATAGGCGGCACGCCCCTTCAACATGGAAACTTCTCGGCCAGAATCTTCCGTACCAAATAGAAACCAACCTCGCTTCGTTCCTCTGGATGTTGGTCAAGGTAGAGCGCGACGGCTTCGGCCGCAGAAAGGCCGTTGATCATACCGGTGCAAAAGGCTGGCTGCGGGTCTCCGGAAATCGCGTTGTAGGAAACCTTTAGACCGCTGTACAAATCCATTACGCCTACTACATACCCGTAGCACATGCCGGCCGACCAAGCTTCCTGAGTACTGTTCGCTTGACCGTTGTTCCGCCTCACTGAGAGGTAGATGCGGCAAGCATCGTTAAGCTGTTCGCCGGTTACATAGAAGCCAGCAACTTTCCCTTCCTGCGTCATCGCGACGCCTGGCGTCAGAAGTGCTGCACCGACCAGCGCCAGAGCAGTCAATCTTGCGATCATCGTCAAAGAGTATCTCCCGTCTGTTCGAGGACAACAGATAGGGTGAGCCTCCAACCCTTCCGCCGCAAGGGTTCGACCGTACAGCGCCGCCAACCGCGCTGTGGGGCAAAGTGTGGAGGCAGTCAATCGGCGAGGGCGGCGACGCCTTGGTAGTCCTGACGCCGCGCGGCTTAGTTGCCGTTTTACGGGAAAGCGGCGGCTTGAGGGACGCGGCTGATTTGTCCCGTCAAAAGGCGGGTTCATACTGCTCCGCAGGGCGAGCCGGATAGTTCGATCCGTCATCGTGAAGCTTGATCTCTACCACGTCGCTGTCCAGCCGAGCGAAGATCGCCGATATCGGCTGATCGCCTGTGAACGTATATGAGAGCTCTTCGAAGTATCTCAACCAGCGCGGGCTTCCCTCCGAATCTTGACCGTCCGGTATCGACCGCAGAGCCTTGGCGACGACGACATAGCGCTTCATCCAGAATCCCTCTTAGCTGATTTGATCTGGCAGGATAGCACGGCCTACGAGAGTGTTGCAGTGGCGAAGACGTTTGCACGGAAGGGGCGCCGCGCAGCGCGGGAATTTGATCTTGACTGCTTAAGTTGTCGAGCGATCAGCGAATTACTGCCGTTTCGGTGCTGATTTGCTGTGTGACCCTGTGTGCTCCCAGTTGTTCACCCCAAAAGCGCCTCGAAAGCCCTTGTGTGACCCTGTGTGACCCTTGTGACCCTTGGTTTAAAACAGTAGGGGGAGAAAATGTGAGGCAAATTATTCACATAGGAACTGTTCGTGTGACCCTGTGACCCTACACACACGGGTCACACACAGTTTTTCGGTGCTGTGTGACCCTTCTTTTTCATTCTTGTTCGGCACTTTTAATTAACTGCGCAGCGAAAGCACGCCTGTCCGCTTGAGGCAATGATTGATGCCACCACCCGAGAAGAGGGTTCACATCTCGCCCTAAACCTTCGCCGCGAACCTTCGCTTTCTCAAAACCAAGCACCGTCAAAATATCCGCCATCATGCCTTCGTCCTTGCGGTCGAGCCGCGTATCCTGGAACCCGAGGACATCGCGAAGCACAACGCCAACGTTCTTGATGAACGTCAAAGGGATCGGCCTTTTGTGTTGAGGCCGCCAATTCCCATTGATTATGTGCCCTGTATGGGTCAGCCAATTTGCGATAACAGGCTCCAATGGGTGCTGCTTGCGCCTCTCCTCCGCGCTCTCTTTCTGCATGCCGATCAGCAGGGTCTCGCCCTTGCCAATGTGCCAGCGCTCCCCGCCGTGATAACGTCTAACCGCTTCACCCCACAACTGCCCGACCACCGCGTGAAAGGCGTCCAGGTCAATGGCGCCGCAGCGGGCACCCCACATGCGCCGAGCGCCGGTTGGATCGTTCAGATATTCGCTCGGGTTCATCGTCATCGCCAGCCCGAACTGCCGCTTGTGCTTGTTCATCGAGCGCCCGTAAGGATCGCGGTATTCGTCATCGGTGCGGGTGATGAATTCCTTCTGCTCGTCCTGTTCGGTTTTCCGCGTGGTGACGCCTTCGGCAAACTCGACAATCAATTTACCGCGCACCTTCATTAGGCTGTCACGGTCGTTCATCTTGCCTGTGAACGAGCAGTAATATTCTGGTCGTCCTGCAAGCGTTCGGAGGATCGTGGTTTTACCTTCACCTTGGCCGCCCTCGAAACACAACACGTTATCGAACTGGCATCCGGGCTCAAACACGCGGGCGGCGACGCCAATCAGCCATCGAGCGCCGTATACACGGGTTAAAGGGCTGTCCTCGACCCCGCAGATATCGGTCAACCAGGTGTCAATGCGCTTTTTGCCGTCATAACGAGCGGCGGCGATGTTGAACGATTGCTGCATGCTGTTGATCCGCGTTTCCATGGCGACTGACATGATGCAGCGGTAAAGCAGATTTTGTTCGATGGAATTGAACCCGTACTTGCGCTGTAGGTGTTCCGACAGGCGGGTATAATCTGCTTCGTCATGAAGGTACGGCGTCGGCGATTTATGCCAGTCAAGCGATGTATTCTCGTCTCGCTTACATACTTGAATGTCATGTCTAAATTCATCGAAAATCAAACGGCAGAATGATCCGCTGCGAAACGTATCATGCAGGTTCATTTCTATACTGGCTGCGAAACCATCCCTGTTGATGCGAAGGATCGGCATGCCAGACTTAACAATCTCGGTCTTTGCTGAATTCCTGGCGTCGGCGTATGCCTTGGCGTACCACGTCCGCACTTGCGCAAGCGTCATCTTGGCAGTGCCGGTCCTCTCGATGATGTCGCGAACAACTTGCTCCGCGACAGGGCGCTTCGGATCGACCTGCTGCATGGCGAACTTGGCCAAGATCTTTTCAACGTCCGAAATCGTCGCTCCGGCATTGAGGTTCAGGATGTCTTGCTCGACCAGATCATAGGGTGATGCATTATCCAGTTTCGCTTGCTTGTCGGCGGCGTCTTGTGCGGCCTGTTCGGCACTCGATATCGGCGGCGCTGGCGGCGCGAGACCCATTAGCGCCCAATCATCGGCATCCAGGTCGCGGCCGGGTATGGGAGGCGGAGGTGGCGGCGCAGGCGGAACGACGTCCACACGGTCATCCGCGTCATCAACAGGCGCCTGCGGTGCCGCAGGGATCGGCGGCGGCGCTGGTGGGGCCTTCGAAGGCGGGACACAGTACCCGGCCTTTTCGTGAAAGACATATTCCGGGCTGTGCGTGCCTTGGCACAGCGCACATTTAGTCTCGGTCATCGCAATCCCGTCCATGTGTGTCTCGCGTCGAATTGTTGCGAGTATCCACCACATGGGTTCGAGGATCGCGGGTTTGCTGGATCGCTGCAGAGAGCGACGTTCGGACTATTGAACTGACACGCATAGCCGGTCAAGCCTGCGATGTGACGGGCTTCACGATGCCGAAATGCACCATCAGTTTTTGCATGTCCTCGACACGCAAGGTCGTGCCTGGATTGCGCACGAAATGGTTCAGCTTGTTGTAGGTCAGACCTACTTCAAGCGACAGCTGCCCGCGATTGCTGTTCTGCACTCGCTGGCGGATGTATTCATTGACGGCGACGAGATCGAGGGGCAAGGGTTCGCCGTGATGGATATCAGCATCGTCATATGCTTTCGAGCAAGTATTCACTGCATTCTCCTTTTTATATTTCGCCTATACTTGTAAACTGCCGATTTGTAAAAATTTGATATTGACATTGTTACGCGCATTCGAATATATTTGTCAATAGCTACGAACGACGTTGTTTCAGGCGATGTCAGAGTTATTTAACCGGATCAAATAACTAGTAAGGATATAGTATGAACCTCACACCAGATAACCTTCGCACCATTACGCATGAGATCGTAAAGGATCAGCCGAACGTCGATTCTCACAAGCTGATGGCGTCAATGGTTCGCACCGTGATCCGGCTTAACGGCTGGAATGCCTCCGAGGCATACCAATGGCTCGGATTTGTCGCTCACAATTACCGTGAAGCCATCGAGAAGGAATGCGGTGCATGACCAACCTTTTCAAAACCCTATCTGGCCATCCATTCCCGCAGCCGCTGCCGGCATGGCACGATCCGCACGACCGACGCCTGCCAACCGGCACCCACCGAGTCGCCATCATTCATTCCGAACTGCGCCGCGAGACAGGCGACACCTTCCCCTATTGCGTGTTCCGTTCGATGGTCTTCGGCAAGGGGCGCTTCGGCGGGTTCACCATCGATGAAATCTTCCGACTCAACGATCCGAACCCGAACGTGAAGAACGACGAGTGGCAACGCTTCGAAATGCTCTGCCACGCAGTCGAGGTGCTCCAGGTAACCAACACCGTTCAGATGTATGGTAGGCCGTATGAGGTCGACATTCTCACGGTGGGCCGCACTTCAATCGTGCAGGCGTACAAGTCCGTGAAACCGGATGCGATCAAGCTTCACGCACCCGGCACGGTCGAGGAAGAGAACAGCGCCTATTGGCAGGCGAAAGCGATTGCCGACGCGACAGCCGAACAGCAGACCGAGGAACACGCTCAGGCGTTCGCTTTGGCGTTGCACGACCGTTGAATTCTCACAGGTCGCCCCTTACCGCGTGAACGTCTTTCGCATAACAATAGCGGCCCCCATAACATGTTGAATGCAAAGGAAATTTTGCCAGATGACACTGCCCGCAACGCAGACGCAGAACCTCGCCATGATTTTTAACTCGATGCCACCCGTCACTGTCACCCAAGAACAGGCCGATTGCGACCTCGCCCAGTGGAAGGTTGGTCGAACGGTCCGGATGATCCTCGCTGGGTGCGAAGAAGGCGATTGTATCGACAACCCCGAGCAGCTCTTCGATGATATCGACGCGCTCATGCCTGACCTGGACGATGGCATGAAGGTACAGGCGGCAATTCTTCAACGCATGTGCATCCACGTCAGCATGCATCGAGCCGGCGCCGCAAAATGACCAACGATCCTCACGCCCTCGCACAGCAGGCCGTTGCCGCGTATGAAGCGACGCGAGCGGCGGAGGATATCGCCCTCAATCCCTATCGTGAGCGCGCTCGTGCCGCGTTCACGAACGATGGTATCAGCGCGAATTGGGACCCGCTGTTTCACACGGTGTCGTGGGTGCCGTGCAACTTTCGCGCTGGCAAGGAAGGCAAGGTCGCCAAGGTTCCGTTGAACCAATATGGATATGCCGTTGATGTCAATAATCCGGCAAATCACATGCCGATCCGAAACGCGGCCAAGCTTTGCAGAGATCAGCCAAGCCGGTTCGAGGCGCTCGGCTTCGCGTTCACCCCGCAGCACCAAATCGTCGGTATCGATATCGATCTTTATAAGCTGGAGCCCGGCTCCCGCGCCCATACCGTCGCTGTCACGGCGTTGAAATTTCCGACGCTGACAGCGCGGTCCATGGGCGGCAAAGGGTTCCACATGTTCGGGGTGATCGCAACCCCGTGCGAACGTCTGCGCGCTGTGCACCAAGGGCTGCTCGGTGCCATCGAGATTTACTGGCAACAGCGCTTCTTCGCCATGACCATGGACGCGGTAAAGGACGTGCCGATTGCCGACGTTACCGAACTCGTCAACTACATCTTTGACGAGCACGTGGCGGCTGGTGGAACCATCAATCGCGACCTGCTTGAAGGTCTCGACCTACCGCCTGCCGACGGCGAGCTTGAGCAGGTAATTGAACAGGTCCGCGCCATGAAATCCTGGTCAAAGACCGATCCGCGCCTGTGCTTTCTGTTCCCGCTTGAGCGCGAGGTCAACGAGCCTGCCGCCATCGCTTACCGCGAGGCCGCGCTGGACGTGCTCACCGCCAAGTTCCCTGAGAATGGCCGCGCCGACAAGCTGCCATATGATGCCAACAAAGTGGACATGACGATTGCGTCCGCAATGGCGCAGAAGACATCGAACATCAACCACTACATCGAGGTCATGCACCGTAATGGCCTCTATCGGGAGAAATATGTCGGCTACGTCGAACTGACATGGGCCGCAGCGCTGCGCGGTCGCAAGACGTCTCCTAAGGATCGACGTGAACACGGTGAAGCGTTCGCCCTCACGCCGCGCAAATTGGAGAACATCTGAAACCGCGGTCAACCGACATCACCGGTCTTGGAAGGTGTCGCACGCCGACGATAATACCCGACATTGCCGCAGCGATGGTCACGCTGTAGGTGCCGCGTGATGTGGTTTGGCAGATTCTTATGGCTATCGGTGCGACGGCCATTGGTCCGGCCAAAGGCGGCCACTAAAGAGATCTATTTCATCCTCAAAACGCAATAATTTATTGTAGATGCTGTCAAGCTCCAGGCTTGAGTAGCCAAAAGCAGGAAGTGCGAAATCGCCGTCTTTCCCTCTGCGGGAGTGCAATGGAGGGACCACCACGAATTGAGGTACAGTCACGCTGGCCAAGCGCAATTTGGTGTGGAAATACACGTAATCGCGTAGGTCCCTCACTATACCATGTGCAAATTCGTTTCTACGATTTGAGAAGCCACTTGCCGTAGTTACGATACTTTGAAATGCGCCCTCCGCAGCCTGATTTGGAAATTTGGCGAACCAAGCATCTGCTATTCGCCCGAGAGAATCCAACCGCTTACGGAATATTGTGCCAGCGCCATATTCTCTCATCTTTGTCCAAGTAGGATCATAGGCGAAAAGGCTGTACATTGTCGCCAGTCGCCACTCGACAGATTCCCATCTGCTCACGGCGCGACCAAGGGCTTCGAAAAGGATTGACTCGTCCCGAGTGCCCACCAGCGGAAATTCGAACGGGTCCCAAGGGTTGGCCATGCCTGAATCTCCCAAAGAGTCGCAACGAAGCCAAGTTCAAACGAACGACTGCAACGCACGTAGGCTGAACCACCGAAGCCGCATCGGGACAGCAGAGACCAAGCCGAAGCAGCCTCAAAAGGATGAAATCGCAAGCTTGCGCAAGTCAAAAGAGCGCGGATAGCAATCGACTTATAGGTATGTCATTATCCCACTTCACTTCATCGAGCGGGGGAACCGATGTTGCGCGCGGCATTGATTTTTCTTGCGACAACATCGGCAGCATTTCCATCTATGGCAGGGGACTTGGAAAGTTGGATCACTGTACCGCCCAATCAGAGCGGCATAGCAATCTACGTCCAAAATCCGCTCCAAGAACTCTCCATTTCCGCCACCGACGCCAAGGGCAATTCTCTCGATAAGTTTGAATGGAATGCGCCCGGCTTTCCGCTTGTAAGGCAATACAGGGTGCCGCCGGGGGAGTACCAAGTGACGCTTGAGGGGCAACCCGGCGCATTGGTAGACGCCAAGGCTGGACAAATTTCGTATATCGAAGTGTCACCGAATGAGGCGTCTGGTTTTCGCGCCGTTCTAAAACCTGACAATTTCGACGCCTACAAAGCAGGCGTCGTTGATGCGCTTGGAGCGATAACCGACAAGCTCGGATACGAGAGCATCAAGCCTCTCATATTTGCACCGGCTGGGCACAAGATCTACATAAGAATGGCGGGGCCGGGAATTAAGCCGCCTCCAAACTGATGGCCAAATACGATGCGCGAACCGTCCAAGATCAATTTTGACGCACTTAGGAACGCGATCTATCACACTGCGCGCCGAAATTACTACGATCTGCTCAACCGCATGATGAGCTTGATTGTTGTGGCGGCTGGCGCAGGGGCTGTGGCCGACTTTGAGAGGAACTTAGCGTCGCCTGCCGCTTTGGCGTTTGCGGCTACTATGGCAGGATTGTTGCAGCTGGTGTTCGATTTTGGAGGAAGGGCGCGAACTCATGAGTTTCTGCAACGCCGCTTTTACGAATTGACGGCGGATATCGCGGAGGTCGAAAAGCCGACCCCGTTAAAAGTGAGAACATGGGAGGCGACTCTTAATCGTCTTTATGCGGAGGAGCCGCCTCCAATGCGGGCCATGGATGCGATCGCCTACAACGCTGCCGCCGAAAGCCTAGGCAGCGATAAGTCAAAACGCATTAAGGTGACTTGGTGGCAAAGCCTCAATCGTTACTGGTGGGCATTCAACGGCGCGGAGTTCCCTTTCGTTTCTGACGCAAAAGCAAAAGGCGTCTCGCCTTCTGCTTAGGTGAGACCGGTACGATCCCCATCAGCGCGTGAACCGTCGCCGGCTGCACGGTTCGCGACCAAAGGCTGCGCCAAATCTCCGACATATGCGCGGCTCGGTTTGCAGGTCATTTAAGCGACCCTTTCTCGAACGATCTGAAAAAGCGCGCACCGCTCACGTTCGACTGCTCGAGCGGCTGCTTTGCCTTGAGCGTTGCGCGGCGGGCGAGGTCGGCGCGTGACGGCTCGGCGCGCTGGATGCGATCCAGAGCGCGTTTCATCTCTAATTCCTGCTCTCGTTCGATCATGTCCAAGTGAGCGCGTTTCATGCGTCTTCACCTCCGTGACGGAAGGGTACTCCGGTGTCCGCAGCACACAGATCAGCGTGGGCATCGCCCAGTTCGGCCATCGCCTCCGGCACGCAATTCGAGAAATATTCATCGCCCTGCGGACGCGCCATGGATCAAGCTCCTTTCAACGCCCGGCGCCGCAGCGACAGGATCGAGCGCGCTTCGGCATCGGTGTGGCCGGCTGAGGTCGGCCTTGGCCTTCGGATCGATTGTCTCGGATTTGTCCGCCATGGATCACGCAGCCTTGTCTTCGCGTCGAAAAAGCTGCTTGCCTGCCAAGACCTTCTCTTCGCTGATCTTGATATCGACACCGGTGATGGCATTGTGGCGCGCCGCATCCCTCGCGATGTTGACCAGCGTCTTTTCCGGGTCGACGACCGCCAGCGAAGTACCGTCCTGCACGCCAGCCTCTTCGTACTTCTGGCCATATTCGCCGAGATGCACCGGCACGGTCATGGGAGGCATTGGCTGCACGCCCATGTACTTGTCGAAGAACACGCCGCCGGTCGCGCCATAGCGCGTATGAAGTTCTGCCCATGCGGTGATCTTCGCCATATCGACCGCGTTCGGGTAGACCTTGTCGGAGAGGAAATCTTCGGCGACCTTGACAGGGATCTTAGCGCCGCGAGCGATGGCGTCTGCCGGCCAGCCTTTGATAAGATCGCGGAGTTCGGACGAAAGCATTGGTTATTCCTTTGTGTTGGGTTTTGGATCAGGGATTGTGGGCATCGCGGCGTCCAACGTCGCCTGATCCAGCGGCAACACCTCAGGCATCGCATTCATGGAGCGATTCCAAATAGGCATGGTCGACATGTGCTCGTCGGCAGGCCGTGCCGGATTACGTTCCATTGCGTGCTTGGTCAGGTTCATTGGCCGCCTCGGAGCTCGTTCAGCCAGAAGGCCATTTGGACATCACGCGCCGCCTTGCGTGCCAGGTACGCGGCCATGCCGTCGTCCTGCCCTGTGGCAACGTATGGTTCACGCGATACGACCAGCGCTTCCAGGTTCGCCATGTTGTTCGTGATTGAGAGCTCGGTCAGTTCAGCAAGAAGAACCTTCGAGTACGAATTCTCGAATGCTCGCACCGTCTCGAATTCTTTGAGCTGGCACCCGACGCTGAACCCCTTCACGTCCTTGTGCTTGTCCTCGACCGCGACTTCCGCCCAAAGATTTTTCTCGCGCCATTCCAGCTTAAGAACGCGACCGGCGAGTTCGAGCGGTGCGCGGATGCCGTCACGATGGCTCACACACAATGGCGGCAACGTCTTGGTGATCGGGATCGACCGGCGCACGAACATGCACCGCTCTTGATCGATCGATTCCGTTGTTGCGAACCCCTTGAGTAGCCACATTGTCGGCATTTACCGGTTGAACTTCATGTCTTCGCGAGCGGCCTTCGCATAGGCGTTGCCGTCAAACTTCTCCGTCGGATCGTAAGGACGCTCGCGCAATGCTGCATCGAGTTCCATCTGCATGGCGATGGCGTTTGCCTTGATCACGTCAGCCGACTTGGCGCCGGGGATCGGATCGAATTCGCCGCGACGTGCCTTCGTGAACACGCGGTCGATTTCGGCTGCGACTTCGGCGTCTGTCAGCTTCATTGGTTCATTCCTTCAATTCGTCCCGACGACGCCTTGTGAACCGTCGCCGGGTGATCTGCGCTCGTCCGGTGAAAGGGGTTTCCTCCGAGCGCCGATGCGGTTAATCGGCGTGGCGCAGGAGAGGGCGAACCTCGTCTTTGCCCAGCTTCGTTGCGTGGAAACGACCGCCGTACATCACCAAGCCGGATTGCAATCCCATTGCCACGATCACGTCGGCAGGGATTGGCGCCGCCTCGAACAATGAGACGACCTTCTTCGGCTTGGCGGGAAACGAAACGATCTTGACCATGTGCTTGTCCTTCCATGGTGTTGAAGCAAGGGCGCCGCGAGGGCCCGACACCATGCGGACAAGGCATGGTTTGCATGTCAATTAACGCGGCGCCGCACACCACCAGGGCGTGCATCCCGTCGCCGGGATTGGTGAAACTGGAGCGCGAGCGCGCGGTTGAATTCGTAGTCATGTGAGGCGCCACTTGTCCTTGGCGAAACCAAAACGTTGTCTAGGCGTTCCGGCGATTTGATCAACGTACGCGAAAACAATAATGTGCCACTAATAGAATCTTCACGTTGCTCTCGAATACTGTTGATTTATTGTGTGATCCGCCGCATGTATTGACGAAACGCAGGAGCCGAACATGTCTTTTCCCGCCGATCCCAACGTCGCACGCTACGCGCCACTCGCCGAACTGACCGACAAACAGCTGGAGTTCAAGCGCGCCGTCATCTGGCACAACCCATCCGAGGAAGAGGTTTACCTCGCTCGCAAGGCGAAGCATGAAGCCGAGGAAAAGGCGCGCACCGAGTTCCAGTTGAAGCGCCACCAGCATTTCCTGAAAGAGGCCGGCGCAGCTAACAGCGCCATGACCGTCGGGCAGGCCAAGAAGTACGCTCGCGGTCGCGCTGCTTCGTTGCTCAAGCAGGCTTTCGAGGTGATGGAACAGGTGTTGCTGTCGCCAGAGGCGAAGCTCGCTGACCGGCTCGATATCGCCAGCGAAATGATGAAGCGCGCCGTCGGCCCGCACAGCGTTCCGAACACCATCGGCTCAGCGGCAGAGGCAAAGGCCTTGACCGAACTCGCCCCGACTGACGCAATCGATACCGTCATGAAGGCTTATGCCAATGGCGAGTGCGATAAGGATTTTGTGACCACGCTGCTCGGCCTGCTCGGGGCAAAGGTCAATGGTCTGAAGCTGGAACAGGCAGGCGCGAAGCGATCAGCGGAGAAGGCCGGCGAAGGCATCGTCAGGCCGCCGAGCGGTAAAATTGTATGACCGTGCGAACGTCAATGCCAGGTAACGACGTTAGCACGGTGATGCGATGAATGTGGCCGGATGGAACCTGCTCGTCAGCGATGCCGCAACCAATCGCCAGCTTCGAACGCTTCGGCAGACCGTCGCCGAAGGCTCGTGGAATGGGAAGCTGGTGCTGTCACGAAAGGCAATGCAGGTCTTCCGCCCCGGCTTCACGCATAAAGCCGTCTATGGCGGTCGCGTCACTGAGAAGACGACCACAATCGCTCTCTACATCATTGCCCGCATGGAGGCGGCATATACCCGTGTCGTCTGCTTGCGTAAGCGCCTGGTCTCGCTGCGCCACTCGTCCATGCAATCGCTCAAGGACGCGATCCGCATGCTTGGTTTGCAGGACCGGTTTGACGTCCTGCACAACGAGATCATCCACAAAGAAAACGGCTCGCTCGCCTTCTTCAAGGGCCTCGAATCCGACGCCGAAGAAACCATGCGCGGTACCCAAGGCGTCGATGTGTTCTGGCTCGATGAAGCGCGGAACGTCTCCTACAAAGATTTCATGGAAGTTGTCCGCGCACTTCGCAGGCGTGGCGCTGAACTTATCTCGTCGTGGAATCCGCTCGATCCGGAAGACGCTTGCGACAAGTACTATCGCGGCGATAACCCACCGCAAGACCTGCTCAAGGTTCATCTGCAACACGAAGATTCGGCGACCTTCGCGACGTCACCAGCCGCTAAAGAATACCATCGCCTGCTCGCCGAAGACCCTCAATTGCATGCCCACGTGTACGGTGGCGGATATGATGTCTTCAAAGGCGAGCGCGTCTATACTAAGTTCAAGGTCGGGATCGTGCCTCGTCAGTACCTGGAGGGCGCAACATGCCATTACGGCCTCGACCTTGGCTATGTTGACGATCCGACGGTCGCAACCAAGACATGGCTCAACCCGCGATACGGCCTGATCTACGTCGAGAAAGAGGCAGTCGGTTACGGCGAGGATGTTGACGGCATTGCCGACCTGCTCAACGCCGTGCTCGACAGCAAGGACGATGACGTGATCTCCGACAACTCGGAGCCGCGTACGACCGACGGCCTCAACAATAAGGGTTACTCGATCAATCGCACCCGCAAGAACGTTGTCGGCAAGTCGGTGGTTGAAGGCGTTCGCGAGATCGGCGGTTATGCGGCCCAGTACATTCATCCAGAGTGCACTGAGACGATTGACGAGACCAAGCATTACAAATGGAAGATCGACCGCGTGACTGGCAAGCGATTGCAGCAGGTCCGCAAAGGTCACGACCACTGTTGGGACTCGATCCGCTATGCGGTCATGGGCCGCGACCTAGTCGAGGCAAACGACGGTGTTGGCGTCATGCGCATTCCGGGGTGGTGAGCAATGGCACGGTTCATTTTCAGCGATATCGACGGCAATCCCCTACCTGACATCGAGCGGATCAACGGCGACGACGGTCCCGAGATTCGGATAATCGTCTGCGATCCTGGCATGGTGATCGATACCAGCGTGACCGACGAGCTTCGGTTTATTCCAACGCCACCGCCGCCAGTCATTGGCCGGGTGATTGCGGATGAAGTCGCGGCGATGGCACCACTTGAAGACGTGGGCACGGATGAGTTTGCACGACATGGCGGCAAAACGCCGGCCGAAGAGATCGCCGAATTCGAAGATCAGCTTCGCGCAATGGGACGCCACGTGCCGAAGAATCCGTCCAAACGGCCGAAGCGCAAACGCCTTTCAATCGAAGATATCACGGGCTGGGCGCTAGACCGCTAACGCAAATCGCGCCGATGCGCGCATTCTTGGAGGGTTACATGAGGGTTTGGGAAGCAATGGGCGCCTGGATTAACCAGATCAATCCGCTCACCGACCGTCGCGAACAGGTATCGTCCTGGCGTCCTTGGCACGCTGACGAGACGAAACGCGTTCAACAGAACCTTGCTCGCGTGGTGATCTCGAAATGGGAACGAGGCGAGCGCGAGGACGCCGAACGCGTTGCGGCTGGCCTCAATCGCGCCGGCAAGCATCGCTCGAACCAGCCTCTCCTCATGTTGGCGCTTGCGACGATCTACGATTACCAGGACGATGATCTCGACCACATGCTGGCCTTTGAGGAACGGCGCGCCTTTCGACTGGCGATCAAGAACGCCAAGAGCCGCGCTGAGCGGCAGGCGATCAAGCAAGCGCGCAATGCGGCGAAGCAGGTCAGGGCAGAAGCCAAGATCGCAGCCGATACCTTGATTGCCGAGCACTACAACGATTTGACCGATCCGCATTGGCGTGAGCGCATCCCAGCCGTGAAGCTCGACACGAACTATAAGCGGCTCGGCAAGGAAGGCTTCAAAGTGTGGCAGCGCATCGGCAAGGGTTGGCGTTCGCCAGGTGACGGCCGCACGGTTGGTGCGACCCGGTTCAACGGCACATTCGAGTGACGCCATGGCATCGTGTCGGCAATGCGGCGCGCCGATATCCGCGACATCCTCCAAGACCTACTGCCGCTATGCGTGCCGACGTGCTGGCCGTCGCGCGAACACCAAGGCGACGCGCACAGCAACACGTGAGCGCGGCATTGCGCTGACATCGTTCCCCCTCACGTTCGATGCCGACGAGCACGACCAGGAGGTTTGCGAGTTCGCTTCGATGCTTGACGATTACGAGCACCAGCCGACGCTTGCCGGATATTTTGGCTTCGCGCTCCGATTGGCGGTGCCACCGGCATTGCAACCGTAGATACGTGTTCCTGCACGCCGCGATTGTGCGGCGCCGACAACGGAGCACATCAAATGACCAACACCATTTTCACCGACAAGAAAGCCGCCGTCGCAGCCCTTCGCGAAGCCGTCAAAGCTGGCCTGTACGCCGCCGGCACTCGTGAGCTTTACGGCACGCGTGTCGATGGCGTCGACCAATACGAGATTCGAGAGAAAGCCCAACCTACCGCCGCCGCCAAGGCCGCCACGATCAAGGCCATGGTCGCCGATACCGTCGCGAAGACGAAGCCCGCGCCGAAGGGCAAGGGCAAGCCTGTCGCCCCTGTCGTCGCCGATGTCGAGATGGGTGTGTGCGGTCACATTCAAGCCTATGCGAATGCCAATCCGACGGCCAGCCGCAAAGAGGTGATCGCGCATCATGTCGCGCTCGGCCGGAATAAGGCCACAGCCAGCATACAAACGAAAAAAGCAGATGATCGCGCGGGCCGCGTTCGCCCTGCTTGACAGTCTACGTTTGCACGGTTGATCAAAGGGCGTTCGAGCAATCGGGCGCCCTTTTTCTTTGTGGATGGATTGTGTAGATCGACCTTGCGGCATTTCGGTATGTAATTGCTTTTGCAGCATAGTTTGTGTTCAGTCGATGTTTACGTAAAAAGAAGATGGGAGATCGCCCAAAGGGCGGATGGTTTTGCAGTGGCGCTGGCTCTAGAGTCGGCGGGGCCGATGCATCAGGAGGAGTGAGCGGCATGTATCGGGCACCGGTCGAGGATATCGCGTTCACGCTCAAGCACGTGGCCGGCATGAAGTCGGCGCTTGATGCCGGCAGGTTCGGCGATCTAGGTGAGGATCTGGTCGATGCCGTTCTGGGCGAGGCCGGCCGCTTCGCCACCGAAGAGGTCGCACCGTTCTACAAGATCGGCGATCAGCAAGGCGCCGTGCTGAAGGACGCCGCCGTCACCACACCGCCCGGCTGGAAGGAACTCTATCGCCGCTGGATCGACGGCGGCTGGAACGCGCTGTCCGGGCCTGAAGCCTATGGCGGCCAGGCCCTGCCGACCATGCTTGGCGTTGCCGCGCTCGAAATGTGGAACTCCGCCGCCATGGCCTTCGGCATCGGCCCGACGCTGACCATGGGCGCGGTCGAAGCGCTCGACAAACACGCCTCCGAAAACCTCAAGGCGAAATATCTCGAAAAGCTCGTGTCGGGCGAATGGATGGGCACGATGAACCTGACCGAGCCGCAGGCCGGTTCGGACCTCGCCGCCTTGCGCGCCCGCGCCGAGCCGGCTGGTGACGGCAGCTACCGCATCTTCGGCCAGAAAATCTTCATCACCTATGGCGAGCACGATTTTACCGACAACATCATCCACCTGGTTCTGGCGCGGCTGCCCGATGCACCTGTCGGCACGCGCGGCATCTCGCTGTTCCTGGTGCCGAAATTCCTGGTCGGCGACGATGGCTCGCTGGGGGCGCGCAACGACGTCTTCTGTTCCGGCCTCGAGCACAAGCTCGGCATCCATGCCTCGCCGACCTGCACCATGATCTATGGCGATGGTTTCCAGGGCGCCAAGCCGGGCGCCGTCGGCTGGCTGATCGGCGAGGAGAACAAGGGCCTCGCCTGCATGTTCACGATGATGAACAATGCGCGGCTTTGTGTCGGCATGCAGGGGGTCGCGGTCGCCGAGGCCGCGACGCAGAAGGCAATCGCCTATGCCAATGAGCGCCGGCAAGGCAAGGCGGCAAGCTACGCTGGTGCCGGCATGGCGCCCATCGTCCATCACCCCGACGTGCAGCGCAATCTCCTGACCATGAAGGCGCTGACGCAGATCGCGCGGGCGATCAGCTATTCTTGTGCCCACGCCATCGACCTGGCGCGCGTCTCGGACGGCGATGAGGCGGCGCACTGGCGCGACCGTGCCAATCTGCTGACGCCGCTGGCCAAGGCTTTCTCGACCGACGTCGGTGTCGACGTTGCTTCGCTCGGGGTCCAGGTGCATGGCGGCATGGGCTTTATCGAAGAGACGGGCGCGGCCGCCTTCTATCGCGACGCGCGCATCGCGCCGATCTACGAAGGCACCAACGGCATCCAGGCGGTCGATCTGGTGATGCGCAAGCTGCCGCTCGGCGGCGGCGACCATGTGCATGGCTATATCGCCGAACTTGCTGTGGTCGCCAATGCCGTACGGACATCGAATCTCGAGGGTTTCGGCCGTACTGCCGATGCTCTCGACGC